>CAZHHY010000033.1:0-13621 GCA_964532375.1 uncultured Muribaculaceae bacterium | reverse complement strand
AATGAAATGTTTTTAAGATACCAAGTAAAACTTATTTTTTCTAACCCCATAACTACAACACCTGCTGCAGAGCCTATGATTAGCATTGAACCACCAGTACCCGCACAATAAGCAAGAAAATGCCAAAAGGTGCCATCCATTATAAATGCACTAGTTGCAACATGGCTCACTGGGTATATTCCCATAGATACTGCAACTAATGGAACGTTATCTATAATGGCAGATAAGACGCCCATGGTCATTGCAATCACATTTGAATTACTTGTTATACTATTTAGAAAATTTCCAGCAAATATTAATGAGCCATTTGCTTGGAGCGACATAACAGAAAGGAGAATTCCTAAAAAGAATAAAATTGTAGCTGTATCTATCTTCTTAATTATTTTTGTTACTCTATTTTTTGCCGATTCACTTATCTTTAGATTACTGTATAAAATTTCGGTATAAATCCATAGAAGACTTAATGCTGTTAAGACTCCTGCAAACGGCGGAAGTGTAGTAACATATTTAAAAACAGGCACAGATAGAAGTGCTCCAACACCTAAAACAAGAATAACTGCTCTCTCTCGCCTACTAATTGCATACTCCTTTTCTGCTCTTGGTTTTTTATCAACTAGGGGAATAGCTCCCTCTTTAAGTAGGCGGGTAGCTAAAATAAGAGGCAATAGTGTTGAAACTAAACTTGAGAGAAATGTTGCTTTTATTAGTGGCCAAGAAGAGATCATCCCTTTTATCCACAACATTATGGTTGTAACGTCGCCAATAGGGCTCCAGGCACCTCCACTATTTGCTGATATTATTATCATTCCACCAAAAATCCATCGTTCTTTGTAGTTAGGTACAATCTTCTTAACTAACGTAACCATTACAATTGAGGTGGTTAGATTGTCTAGAACCGCAGACATGAAAAAAGCAATAATTGAGATTAGCCAAAGTAATCTTCTTTTATCTTTGGTTGTGATTCTGTCTGTAATGATGTCGAAACCGTGGTGGGCATCTATTAGCTCAACTATTGTCATAGCTCCAATAAGGAAGAATAGGGTAGATGAGATATCGCCCATGTATTCTATTAATTGAAATTCAGTTATGAATCTCCTGCATTGCGTAAGATAAGATAGGTCGTTAATAGAAGGGTTAAGGGATAGATATTCCTGAAAGGCTTCTGGATGTGCTCCTGCACCGCTTTCTGGTATAACGAGTATATAGATACTCCACATAATACCAGCTATTAGCAGCGAGATTGCGGCTTTGTCGATTTTTATTATGTGTTCCATTGCTATGCACATATAGCCAATGACAAACACAATAATCATTAGTGTCACTTGGGTTATTATTTAGGTTGTAAAGGTAATAAAGGTGCGCTTTAAAACTACTTTATTTTGATTTAGCAGGTAATTGTTTGATTATTGTATTACAAATTGAATCAAACTCGGCCTTAATTAAAGGGGAGTTAATTACTTCGTTCATCTTACCATAATCACACTCTTGACATAGCTTTTCGTGCAGTGGTATTTGAGCCAAGAGAGGAACATTGAATTTACGTGCTAGAGCTTCGCCTCCACCTTTACCAAATAGAATGTATTTTTCTTCAGGGTGATTTTCAGGTGTAAACCAAGACATGTTTTCAATAACTCCCAATACCGGAACGCCAATTGTTTTATCGGCATAAAGAGAGATTGCCTTTTGCACATCGCTTGTAGAGAGCATTTGTGGGGTTGTTACAATTATTACTCCCTCAACTTTATATTCTTGAAGCAGAGATATATGGATATCTCCAGTTCCTGGAGGTGTGTCAATAATGAGATAGTCTAACTCTCCCCATTGTGTTTGATCTATCATCTGTTTCATTCCGCTTGCAGCGAGAGGCCCTCTCCAAATTGCAGCTTTGGCTGGGTCAATGAAAAGACCTATAGACATTAATGTGATGCCAAATCTTATGATGGGTTCTATCATGGTTTGTCCATTCTCTTCCACAACAGTTGGACGGCACTCTTGAATGTCGAACATCATTGGTAGTGATGGACCGTAAATATCGGCATCTAGTAGCCCTGTTGCATATCCTTCCATAGCTAGGGTCATTGCAAGAGTAGCAGCTACTGTAGATTTACCTACGCCTCCTTTTCCAGATGCTACAATTATGATGTTTTTTACTCCGAGAATTTCTTTTTTTACTATTGGATTATCGCAGGCCATAACGTGTTGTAAATTATTATGATTATTTATCTATTTTGTTTTTATTATCGATGATTGAGATTATCTCTTTTATAGTTTTGTTTTCGTCTGAGATAATTACCATTCCTATTTTTAAACTCTCGAAAACATTCTTTATTCTCTCTCCAAATTCTGTAGAGACAACAATTTGTACATTCATAGATGAGAGCAGCTTAACAACAGATGGGCCTGCTCTTTTTGGAAGATTTTGAAATGGATTTTCTATAAATTTTAGAGACTTATCATTTGTATCGTAGATCGCAAAATATTCAGATCTTCCAAAATGGGAGCTACACTTACTTTGTAAACTTCCTTCAATAGCGGTTATAGCGTATTTCATATGTGGCATCAATGTTTTATCTAAATAATGCGATTTTCTATTCTACACAAGAGTTAATTTTGCTAGAGCCGCATAAGTTGCAAAGTGGGTTGGAGATATGTAAATAGTTATTGAAGCAGGCGTTGCAATCTTTGCAACTGTACCAATCGCTATCTAAAAAAACTTTTCCTCCTTCAAAAATAATGCCTTTACCTTCGGTAAAAGCCTTGGCAACCTTCTTTCTTGCTTGAGAATATATTCGTGTGAAGGTGGGTCTTGAGACTCCCATTATTTGAGCAGCTTCTTCTTGACTTTTAGACTCATAGTCACATAGCCTAATAGATTCGTACTCCTCTAAATTTATAATTACAAGGGAGTGCTTTTTGTTGCCTCTAGTATCTATTGGTATATATCCTTTGATTAAAGGATTGGTGTCTATTCTTCTTAAATTTTTGGGCCTTGCCATAAAAAAACATTTGTTCACTACAAAGGTAATGAACAAATGTTTATAATGAAATAATTTAGATAGATTATCAATTAGACTATCTATCAAATTTACTTTAGCTATCTATTTCGCGAAAAAGTATGCTGCATGGCGCATCTCTTCATGATTTTTAAATGGCTTTGGAGGGTTTAAGTACTTTTCTAGGAACTTGTGAATTGTGTATCTTATTTCTGAAGCCTCTTTAGAGTCTATTCTATCGAAACCGTGGCCGCCCGATGCCTTCTCAAATATTTTATACTCAAATATTTTATTATTTGCTTTTAATGAATCTATCATTGCAGTTACCTCCTCTACATAAACGTCGTTATCTATTGTGTTGGTATGGATTAGCAGAGGTTTTTCTAGTAGAGATGCATAATTAGATGGCGAGCGCCTTTTATACTCTGCGGGGTTCTCTTTAATTGATTCTCCAATATGGTATTTAGCTGTAAAGTAGGCTGTATATGATTCTCCGTGAGACTCTAACCTGTTCTCTAGATCACTTACAGGAACTCCTGCAAACGCTACATTGTATTTTTGAGGATAGCGTAGTATATTCATAAGTGAAATCATACCGCCGTGGCTCCAACCTATTATACCTACTCTAGTTTCATCTACAATTGAGTAGTTCTCTACCATATAATCTCGGCTTACAAGAACATCTTCGTTCTCTAAGCCACCATAATCTATGTTTTCGTATGTACCCTTACCATACCCTGTGCTACCGCGGTACTCGGCAGAAACAACAATATATTCCTGAGCAATAAGCTCTTTTACAATATGGGCATAATAGGTAGAAAAATCGGCATGGATCCCACTATGAGGCAATACTATAAGAGGGTATTTCTTGGTGGGGTCTACAGATTTTGGAATAAATACGTAGGTGTAAAACTGCAACGGGTTTGCTGCAAATTTATCATCTTCTTTAAGTGGCTTCCATCTAGGTGGCCCGGTAAGTCTCACTTTATCTACATAAGCCACATCTCCCAAAAGTTGATGCCACATAAGATCGTCTGTTCGCTTGATAATTTGATCATGAGTATGGCTATAATCGTCTACCACTTTACGTAAAGCTTTAATCTCTTTTTGAAGCTGTTCGTTGCTAATTTTTTTGTCACTCTTTCTTTGCCCATATAGAGGAGCTACGCCTAATAGCGCTACGAAGAAAAATAATGTTAGTAATTTGTAAAAAGTTTTCATTTTGTCTAATCTAAAAGGTGAGATTTTACTCTATTTATCTTGTTTACAAATTTAAACGATTTTTCTGAATAAAAAACCGCAGCAAGATTTCTCGTGCTGCGGTTTGTGTTAATCTTCTTTTGCTTAAAGTGCAAGTAATGAGAAATTTCGTGATAGCTTACTTCACTTCCTCGAAATCTACGTCGGTTACTTCTGCATCGGTTGGGCCGCTTTGGTCTGGGCCTGGGCCAGTTGGGCCGCCTTGGCCTTGGTCTGTACCAGCGCCTGCTTCTTGGGTGGCTTTGGCCATATCTTCAGATGCGGCGTGCCATGCGGCGTTAATCTCTTCCATTGCTTTGTCTATTGCTGCAATGTTTTGAGATTTGTGAGCCTCTTTTAGAGATGCAAGAGCGGTGTCTATTGCTGCTTTTTTATCGGCACCAATTTTATCGCCATAATCTTTAAGATTTTTCTCGCTTTGGAAAATCATAGCATCGGCTGCATTAATCTTCTCTACTCTCTCTTTCTCTGCCTTGTCGCTCTCTTCGTTGGCTTTAGCCTCATCTTTCATGCGGTTAATCTCGGCCTCGGTAAGACCACTTGAAGCTTCAATTCTAATCTTCTGCTCTTTGCCTGTTCCTTTGTCTTTTGCAGTTACATTAAGAATACCGTTGGCATCTATATCAAATATAACTTCAATTTGAGGAACTCCTCTTGGAGCAGGCGCAATTCCATCTAAGTGGAATTTACCAAGTGATTTGTTGTCTTTGGCCATTGGTCTTTCGCCTTGGTTAACATGTATCTCTACAGAAGGCTGGTTGTCGCTAGCAGTACTAAACACTTCCGATTTACGGGTAGGAATTGTGGTGTTGGCATCAATCAATTTGGTCATAACGCCACCCATTGTTTCAATACCTAACGATAGTGGAGTAACGTCTAGTAGAAGAACATCTTTAACATCGCCCGAAAGTACACCACCTTGAATTGCGGCACCTACTGCTACAACCTCGTCTGGGTTTACCCCTTTGCTAGGGGCTTTTCCAAAGAATTTCTCTACTATTTGTTGTATTGCAGGAATACGTGTAGAGCCACCTACTAAAATAACCTCGTCTATATCGCTTGGTTTTAATCCAGCATCGCTAAGTGCTTTGCGGCAAGGCTCAACAGTTCTTTGGATAAGATCGTCACAAAGACTTTCAAATTTTGCTCTAGACAAGTTTTTAACCAAGTGTTTTGGAACACCGTCTACTGGCATAATGTATGGAAGATTAATCTCTGTAGAGGTTTGGCTAGAGAGTTCTACTTTAGCTTTTTCGGCAGCTTCTTTAAGTCTTTGAAGAGCCATTGGGTCTTTTCTAAGATCTAAGTTGCTGTTTTCAGATTTAAACTCCTCGGCAAGCCAGTCAATAATCTTTTGGTCAAAATCGTCTCCACCAAGGTGAGTATCGCCATTGGTAGATTTTACTTCAAAAACGCCATCGCCTAGTTCAAGAATAGAGATATCAAAAGTTCCTCCACCTAAGTCGAAAACTGCTATCTTGCTATCTTTGTGCTGTTTGTCCATGCCATATGCAAGTGCAGCGGCAGTTGGCTCGTTTATAATCCTTTTTACTTTAAGACCGGCAATCTCGCCTGCCTCTTTTGTAGCTTGTCTTTGCGAGTCGCTAAAATAGGCAGGCACAGTAATAACTGCTTCGGTTACCTCCTGACCAAGATAGTCCTCGGCTGTTTTCTTCATTTTTTGAAGTATCATTGCCGATATCTCTTGTGGGGTATAAAGGCGTCCGTCAATATTTACCCTTGCGGTATTGTTCTCTCCTTTCTCTACTTTAAAAGGTACCCTGCCTACTTCCATTTTAACCCTGTCGAAAGTCTCTCCCATAAATCTCTTTATAGAGGCGATTGTTCTAGTAGGGTTGGTTATTGCCTGTCTTTTTGCAGGATCTCCAATTTTTCTCTCGCCATTATCGGCAAATGCAACAACAGACGGAGTAGTTCTTTTTCCTTCACTATTAATGATTACAGTTGGCTCGTTGCCTTCCATAACGGATACACAAGAGTTTGTGGTTCCAAGGTCAATTCCAATAATTTTTCCCATAATTAATTTATATTTTTTACTTATTATTTTTCTTATTGCCTACTATAGCTTCCAAGATTGTGCCAATTTTTAAAACTGACAACCTGTCATAAAATGGCAATCTAAAAATGTGTTGGTTTTTTCATAACCAATATTTATATAGATTTGCAGCTCTAATTAATAAAATTATGTCAGTAGAGGGTAAAAATAGAATCATAACTACGCAAAGGTTGTTAGAAATGAAGCAGAAAGGCGAGAAAATTGCCATGCTCACAGCGTATGACTACACATCTGCCAGAATCTTAGACCAGGCAGGTATAGATATTATATTGGTGGGAGATTCTGCCGCAAATGTTATGGCAGGCCACCTAACTACGCTTCCCATTACACTAGACCAAATGATTTATCATGCTCAAAGTGTGGTTAGAGCTGTTAAAAACCCTTTAGTTGTAGTAGATATGCCTTTTGGAACATACCAAGGCAACTCAAAACAGGCCGTCTCTAGCGCAATAAAGATAATGAAAGAGGCCGAGGCAGATGCGGTTAAAGTAGAGGGGGGGGCCGAGGTTATGGAATCTGTAAATAGAATTTTGAGTACGGGAATACCAGTAATGGGGCACCTGGGGCTTACTCCACAATCTATTCATAAATTTGGAACATATAGTGTGAGAGCTAAGGAACAAGAAGAGGCCAATAAGTTAATTGCAGATGCTATTGCTTTGGAAGAAGCTGGCTGTTTTGCCTTAGTTCTTGAAAAAATACCGGCTACTCTTGGTGCCAAAGTTGCGTCTATACTTAAGATTCCTGTAATTGGAATTGGCGCGGGCAACGGAGTAGATGGGCAAGTGTTGGTAATGCACGACATGCTAGGTCTTAATAATGACTTCTCTCCAAGATTTTTGAGGCGATATAAAAACTTACATGAAGAGTACCTGAGTGCCTTCACTAGTTTTATAGCCGATGTTAAAAGCAAAGATTTCCCTAACGATAACGAGCAATACTAGATTTAGAGTAATAATTATTGACAAGCAATGAATTCTCCTCAAATATTATATGAAGACAACCACCTAATTGTTATAAATAAAAGGGTAGGAGAGATAGTTCAAGGCGATAAAACCGGCGACGAACCGCTTAGTAAAACAATCGCAAAATTTATTGTTCAACGTGATTCAAAGCCGGGAGACGCTTTCTTGGGTGTTCCTCATAGGTTAGATAGGCCGGTGAGCGGTGTTGCACTATTTGCCAAAACCTCTAAGGGATTGGAAAGAATGAATGAGATGTTCCGCGTGGGGTCTGTTAAAAAGATCTATTGGGCTATTGTAGCTAATAAGCCACCAAAAGAAGAGGATACTCTTGTTCATTTTCTTACTAGAAATGAAAAGCAGAATAAATCTTATGCCCGTTCAAAGCTCACACCTGGTGCAAAGGAGGCAAAATTACTCTATAAGTTAATTGGGGCTAGCGATAAATACTATTTATTAGAAATTGAACTTATTACAGGACGGCACCATCAAATTAGAAGCCAACTCACTGCTATAGGTTGTCCTATTAAAGGCGATCTTAAATATGGTGCGCCACGCTCTAATCCCGATGGGGGAATATCTTTGCACGCCAAAAGCATAAATTTTATTCATCCTGTTAAAAAGGAAGAGATTTATGTAGAGGCTCCAGCTCCAAATGAGAGCCTTTGGAATTACTTCTCTGCTCTATAATAATTCTATCTTTTCTAGATAGCTAGCTTTAAGCCTTGTAGTTAGACATATCTATACCTGCCTGTTCTGCTTCTCTAATTTGAGTAGAAGAGATCTCTATAATAGGTGCTTGTAACATTTTACATCTATACTTTTCGCATAGCTCTTCTGTATTGTAGCCACTTCTAGGATAGACCCATACAGGGAAATCTTGCAATATCTCTTCCCATTTATGCCATTTTTCAAAAATAGCTAAATTATCGGCACCCATAATGAGTGTAAATCTATTATTGGGTTCTTCAAAACGTAATTTATTGAGAGTGTTTATTGTATAAAGAGGTGGCTTCATCTTGAATTCTACATCAGATACTAACACTTTGTTTCCAAAACTAGCCTTTTTAACTGCCGTCTTTACATATTGAAGTCTCTCATTTGCGTTTTCTATATTGGCTGTACCCTTAAGAGGGTTTTGAGGACTTACCACAAGTCTTAATTGATCTATATTGGTATTGTTTAATAGGTAACGGCATATAGAGATATGGCCTATGTGAAGCGGGTTGAATGAGCCAAAATAGAGTGCGACATTCATTTTATTTGGTATTAAAATTTGCTACAACTTTTTGTGCCTCAAGTAGACACTGCTCTAAATTGTCATTTATGAGAATAATATCAAATTTACTAGCAAATTCAATCTCTTGAGCTGCCTTTGCCAATCTTGATTGCATGCTTTCAGGAGTTTCGGTGCCTCTTGCCAATAATCTATCTTTGAGCACATCAATAGATGGGGGCATTATAAAAATTGAGAGAGCTTTATCTCTGTATAGCTTTTTGAGATTAATTCCACCCTTAACATCAATGTCAAAAACAGCAATTTTTCCCTCGGCCCAAATTCTTTCAACTTCACTTTTAAGCGTCCCGTAATGTAAATTAGTGTAGACCTCTTCGTATTCAATAAACTCGTTAGCTTCTATTTTTTTAACAAATAGCTCTGGAGTTAGAAAATAGTATTCGCGGCCATGTTGCTCTTGGCCTCTTGGTTTCCTAGAGGTTGCCGAGATTGAAAACCCTAGATTTGGAAATACCTTCATTAGATGTGCCACCACAGTGCTTTTGCCAGCGCCCGAAGGTGCCGAAAATATGATAACTTTATTCTGCTTCATAAAGATCTTCTTCTTCTTTGACCTTTGAGAAATCAATGATAAACTGAGCTAGTTTTTTTGTGCAACAATCTATAAATTTTGCTCCTTTCTCTGGAGTTGCTGCTGCTGGGTTGCCTACACCTGTATCTTCGCTTATCATTACCCAACGGCGTTGAGTCCATGCCCATTTCTCTTGGAAACCTTTTATTTTTAGTTTAGTCTCTTTTCCACTACCTGCAGTATTTAAAGGAGCTACTAGTTCCGGTGCAACTACTTGCATACAAGATGTTTCAAGCTCTCCAGCGTGGTCTCCTGGTTCATCAAAAAACTCATTTTCGTTGCATATTTTCCACCAATTGATAGTGGTCATAATAATGTCTGGATAGTCCAGAGACAACTCTCTTATTATGGGCTGAAATTGATTTCCTCCATGGCCGTTAACTATTACAAGTTTGTCTATACCATGCTCTTCAAGAACAAAAAGGATATCTTGTAAAATTGAAAGCTGGGTAGAGGGGTTTAGGTTCATACACAACTTAATTTCTAGTTGGCCAGTATTTACCCCATATGCTATAGGTGGCAAAACAATAGCCCCAGCTCCTTTTTTGTTAGCAATTAGAGCAGCATCGGCTGCAAGCTTTTGAGCCAATATTGTATCTGTGCCATAGGGTAGATGATAGTTGTGTGCTTCAGTTGCACCCCACGGCAAAAGCGCAATTTTTATTTTGCTTTTCTCTATCTCTTTCCAATTGGATTCCTGTAAGATATGAGTGTTCATCTCTGGCGTTTTTAATTGGTTATATACTTTTGTATATACAAAGTTAACCATTTTTGTTTAAATTTTTTGTTAAATTGGCAGATAGGATTAATTGTGCACGATTTTTGAGAACTTATACATTTCAATTTAGATTCTATTTATTAAAACAATATAAATTATGATTTCTTACAAAGAACTAGGTTTGGTGAATTCAAGAGAATTATTTGCCAAAGCCGTAAAGGGTGGGTATGCAATACCTGCTTTTAATTTTAACAACATGGAGCAAATGCAGGCAATTATAGCAGCTTGTGTAGAGACTAAGTCGCCAGTAATTTTACAGGTTTCAAGCGGAGCTCGTAAATATGCCAATCAAACTTTACTAAGATATATGGCTCAGGGAGCTGTTGAATATGCAAAAGAGTTAGGAGCAAATATTCCAATTGTTCTTCACTTAGACCATGGCGATTCCTTAGAGCTTTGTAAATCATGTATTGAGATGGGATTCTCTTCTGTTATGATAGATGGTTCACATCTTCCTTATGAAGAGAATATTAAGCTTACCAAACAAGTGGTAGAATATGCTCATAAATATGATGTTACAGTAGAGGGAGAGCTTGGAGTTTTAGCAGGAGTAGAAGATGATGTATCTGCAGAGGAGCACACATATACCCAACCAGAAGAGGTAGAAGATTTTGTATCTCGCACAGGGGTAGATTCTTTGGCAATATCTATTGGAACTTCTCATGGTGCTTTTAAATTTAAGCCAGGGCAAGATCCAAAAATTAGACTTGATATTCTTAAAGAGATAGAAGAGAGAATCCCAGGATTTCCTATTGTACTTCATGGCTCTTCTAGTGTGCCTCAAGATATAGTTGCTCAGATAAATAAATATGGTGGAAAATTGAAAGATTCAATTGGTATTCCAGAAGAGCAACTTCGTAAAGCAGCTGCAAGTGCTGTTTGTAAAGTTAATATTGATTCAGATGGCCGTCTTGCAATGACAGGTGCCATTAGAAAAGTTTTTGCAGAGAAGCCAGAGGAGTTTGACCCTCGTAAATATCTTGGACCTGCAAGAGATGCTCTAAAAGAGTTATACAAACACAAAGTAGTGAACGTACTTGGTTCTAATGACAAAATGTAAATTAGCTTAACGTTTTTGGCAAACTCCAAGCATGTCTGTTATGGTGGCTCAAGTGACAAGATCTAATTTAACTTAGCGCTTTCTTATAAGTTTCAAGTGCTCTCTCACGAGCTTCTTTGTGATCGCATATGGGTGCTGGATAGGTTTTTGAACCTACTTCTGGCACCCATTTTTTTATGTATAGGTTGTTGGGGTCAAATTTGCGAGCCTGTTCGTATGGGTTAAAAATTCTAAAATAGGGCACAGCATCGCACCCACTACTTGCGGCCCATTGCCAATTTCCATTATTAGAAGAGAGGTCGTAGTCTAATAGTTTTTCTGCAAAATAGGCCTCTCCAACTCGCCAATCTATAAGTAGATGCTTTACTAAAAACGAGGCAGTTATCATTCTTACTCTGTTGTGCATTAGCCCTGTAGCATTTAGTTCTCTCATTCCAGCGTCTACTATTGGGTAGCCTGTGTTGCCACTACACCAAGCCTCTAGCTCATTGGGATTGTTGCGCCACTCAATAAAACTATATTTTCTTTTGAACGGTTCGTTTTGGACATGTGGAAACTGAAATAGAATCATCTTAAAGAAATCTCTCCATATTAGCTCCTTAAGCCATGTATTATCAAACAGCGGCCCATTTACAAAAGCGGCAATTTTACCCTCGGCACTTTTAGAAATGCTTTTTTTTGCACTATTAGACGAATGCCCTATTGTAAAACGGACTGCCTCTCTTATGCTTATTGTCCCAAATCTAAGATGGGGGCTTATTCCCGAGGTGCCTTCAATTGCTGGAAAATTTCTTGTTTGGCTGTAATTTTCAATAATATGCTGCGGTATAGAGTAGGGCAGTTGTATGTTTAGCTGCGCAGGTGCAAACCCAATCTCTTCTATTGTAGGCAAAGAGGTTCTAATTGAGTGCGTAGGATTGTTATTAGTGTGCCGAGGTTTATTATTTGTATGCCCGGGGTTACTATTTGAACGTATAGATTCATTAAATTGCTGTTCACCAAGTAGTTTGCCAATCAGAGGTTCTGTCTTATACTCTCTTAAATACTCGGCAGGTGAGCTCTCTAATTTCTCTATCCATTTACGTGAATAAGGCGTATATATGCTATAGGGAGTGCCATCATTTTTCAGGATTTGATCTTTCTCAAAAATCACTTGATCTTTAAAGTTATGCAGCGGAATTCCCTTTTTTTCAAGCAGAGCCTCTACCAAACCGTCTCTCTCTATTGCGCTCTGTTCGTAATCTTTATTGCAATAAACAGCCTTTATATCAATTCTCTCATTTAATTGCGCATAATTTTTTCCTCCATTATATAGAGCGCTGTTAGTAAATGATTCACTATTTTGAGTCTCATTATTTGACAATCCATTAACTAGATAGTCAAAAACATCAATTGGATTTCCTTTTACATTTAGTAAAAATGAGCCCACTTTTTTAAACTCCTCTTCCATATAAGAGAGAGCATTATAGATAAAATTTACCCGTTTATGGGCGCTGTTCTGCTCAAGTCTATCAAGAATTGTAGTGTCAAATATAAATAGAGGAATTACAGGCAAGCCAGAGTTAAGAGCATGCCAAAGTGCAACATTATCTGAAATGCGCAAATCTCTCCTAAACCAGCATATAGCAACATTAATTTTTTCCATATTCACAAAATTAATAAATTGCAGGGAATATAATCTCTTGATTATGAAAAAGTTTTTATCGCAGTTGTCTCTTGCAGTGCCTTTTGCAGAGTATAAATTTTAAATCATGACACAGTTTTTAAATAAAAATAGAGTCTCTCTCTATCTCTTGTTTGCTCTTGTTTGTATGTTCCCGTTTATGTCGCCTGCTCTTGCTTTGTGTGCAGGCATTGTTCTCTCTTTGGCAGGCATAAAAGACCAACGGCTTTCGGGATTCACCTCGGCAGCCCTCCAAGCCTCTATTGTTCTTATGGGCTTTTCTATGAATCTCAAAAGCGTAGCCGAAACTTCTTCTAATGGCTTTATTTTAACCGCTTGTTCTGTTACTTTTACGTTAATAGTAGGTATGGTTATTGCTAAAATACTTGGGGTAGATAAAAAAACAGCAATGCTCATCTCTTCTGGTACAGCTATTTGTGGTGGGAGTGCTATTGCGGCTGTGGCTCCGGTAATTAAGGCGAAAGCCAATCAAATTTCTTTTGCTTTAGTGGTGGTGTTTATTTTGAATGCTGTTGCTCTCTTTATTTTTCCTACAATTGGTCACTATTTTGGAATGAGCGAGCAGAGTTTTGGCTACTGGGCTGCAATTGCAATTCACGACACCAGCTCTGTTGTTGGGGCGGGTGCAACTTATGGGACTAAGGCGTTAGAAATTGCTACAACGGTGAAACTCTCTAGAGCGCTTTGGATAATTCCTCTTGCGTTAACAGTTGCGCTTGCAAATGGTAAAGACTCAGATGGGAAGAGAACCAAAGTGAAAATCCCTTGGTTTATATTCCTTTATGTGGCAGCAATAATTTTCGCCTCAATTACACCTCAATGGCACGGCAGCTACATGCACATTGGGTGGCTTGGGCGTAGAGGTTTAGTTTTGGCTCTATTTTTTATTGGTCTTAATATTACCTTTAAAGACGCAAAAGATGCAGGAATCAAAAGTTT
>CAZHHY010000032.1:0-14046 GCA_964532375.1 uncultured Muribaculaceae bacterium | reverse complement strand
GATGGGTGTTTTTATTTACTGATTACAGATGGGTGCTTTTATTTACTGATAACAGATGGTTGCTTTGTTTCTTTTTCTTTTTCTTCAATGTCCAACTCAATGTTCAATATGTTAACTTTAATGCTCAACATATTGAACAGCTGATTTTAATTGGACAGTAAATGCTCCTTTTTGGAGGTTAACGCCTAATATATTGTACGCTGATGGGTTTCATTGGTTACAATCTGTTGCATTGCTAGCTCGATCAATGATCAATATCGTAGCCGTTAAGAGGCCTTAAAAACCATTATATTGAACATCCAAAAAGGCATCAAATTCTTTACACTCTTGTAATCGATAACCTCGTTTTCACCTGCGAGCCCTTGGTTAATAATATAATTTGGAAGCTCGTTTTCTAAAGATTACTCGTTCTTGATGTTTCTTTTTTAATATCACCATTTTTGACCCAACTTCTAATAATTCCTCTGCAATTCCAAGAACTACAAACACTTTGATGTAGCTGCACATAGAGACACCTTGAGTTCCACACTCCATTTTATGCAGGGTTCCTCTGGAGATGCCTGCTCTGGTACAGACTTCACGTAGAGGCATATTTTTAAATAGCCTTTGATAGCGAATGTTTCTTCCAATTTCTTGGATAATATTAATTTCTTCTGGTTTTAGTTCTTTACCGTATCTCCATACTCCAGGTCTTGTAAAATCTGAATCCATAATTTATTATTTAAATATAAATACAATTAATTGTGATCTCTAAAAGTAGAAATATATCCTTTTAAAAATAAGGTGATCAATTAAAAATATACTATTTAAACACTAAAATATACCATTTTAGTGTAGATGTCTAATTTTAAGAAAATTGGATGATTTATTGGAACCGGGGTTGTGGCACTGCAATGCCGGCAATGTTTAGGATTCGGCGGGCAAAGGTCTCTATGAGTTCGTCTAGATTCTGTGGGTGAGTGTAGAAAGATGGCGAGGCTGGGGCTATGATGGCTCCGGCTTGTGCTAGTGTTGTGAGGTTGCGTAGATGTATGAGGTTGAGTGGGTTTTCGCGTGGGACAATTACAAGCGTGCGGCGTTCTTTGAGCATTACATCGGCTGCGCGTGAGATGAGGTCGCTAGTGGCTCCGCTTGCTATGCGGCCTATGGTGCCCATTGTGCAGGGTGCTATTATCATTACATTGGCTGCATTTGAGCCCGATGCGTATGGGTGGTAGTAGCTGTTATTATCTATTGTGTTGGCTGGGAGTGGACATGAGAGCTCGTCTTGCCAGACAATTTTTGCGGTGTCTGTGAAAACCATTTCTAAGTGAAGCGGCCCAATTGATTGAGTTGGTTCAGAGATGGATATTGATTCTGCCTGAGGTCTTGATTTTGCTGCCTCGGGTAATTGGGCGTACTCTTTAATTATTTGAGCAATTTTGGCGGCGTATATTTGGCCGCTGGCTCCTGTTACTGCGAGTAGTATTCTTTTCATTTGGTGTGAGAAATTAGCAGTATTATTTGATTATGATGGGAAGAGATTTAGCTTGGCTGTGTGAGGTGAATGATTTGGACAATTATAGATCGAAATAGACGGTTTGCAACCAGGTTTTGAAGAGTGGGTCTAGAAAAATCCATTGGCCGTTTTCTTGGGTGAGAATCTCTTTCCTTTTGGCTGCGTCTTTTAGGCGTTTTACGTTTGCAGATGAGTTAAAGCCGTAGTAATTCATTGTCTCTAACGAGCTTAACTGCTCTACATTATCCATGATAGCTTTTAGAAAGTTAATTTGGAAACGACTTAGCCGGCTGGTAATTAGTTGGTAACGATAAGAGTGTAGCTCTAGTAGTGAGTGGAAAGATTGTTTTACTACTTGTTCTGTAAGGTAGCCGCGGGTGAGCCCATAAGAGATGTCTCCTAATTGTTGTGCATACCAAGGGTGCCCTTCTGTGAGCTGATACATGAGGGTGGCCATTTCTCTAGATACTACTCGGCCTGTTTTATGGAAATTCCGGATGTAAAGATCTGATAAGCTTCTAATGTCTAGGTGATTGAATTTAATTCTTTCGGCAAAGTTGTAGAAGTATTTTTTCTCTTCGAAAATCTCTTTCATTGAATTGACCATTGAGCCGCTAATTATGTAGGTAACTCCTTTTTGGCTAAGTAGGGCATTTTCTATGAGTTTGATTGTAGCGTATGCGTTGTCTTGTTGTAGAAGTTCTTGAAATTCCTCTATGTATATGATTGAATTGGTGTTATAGCGTTGTGATAGGAATTCGGGTAGGTTTAAAATTTTATTTACAATTTGGTCTGGCACTGGGCTGGTGTCAATTTCGGGTTCAGATTGATATTTTGAGCTGTTAAAGTAGATGTCTATTTCTGGACAAATCTCTTTTTGGAGTGCAAGTTTTTCGTCTGGAGAGTTGCAGTATGAATCTAGTAGAGTTGTGCATATTTTGTGCAGAAGGTGTTTTTTTGTTCTTACGTTAAATAGGTTGATGTTAGTTACTATAAAGTTGTAGCCATCTTTGCGTAAGTTTATTAACCCTTGTTGCACGAGTGATTTCTTACCACTTTTTGGAGGTTCATACATGAGAGCATGTTGCTTTTGCTTAACCAAATTGGTAAACAAATTGAGCTCCTGCTGTCTTGAAACGAAATCTGAGCCAGTTACAAACTGATTGTATATAAAAGGAGTATCCATACCAAACGAAGATACGAATAAAATTGAATTGTCCCAAAGCTTTCGCTAAAACACTTGTTTGCAAGTGTTTATCATAAAGAGAATTCTCTTTATGATAATCTGCTATTTAAAAGCAGATTAGCGAAAGCTTTGGGAGAGATCTTACTCGCGGTAAAAATTGGCGCCCCAAAGTGTGTAGCGTGGATATTGGGTATTGAGTTTTTGCTTGAAACGGTCTAGACTTTTATTTTTTGGTAGAGTCCAATAAACCTCGGCAATTGCACTCATACGTGGAAATATAGCATATTCTAGCCTTTGGCGGTGTGGGAAATATTCTGTCCACATGCAGCCTTGGCCTCCTAGTATGTTGGCGGCAACGTTTGCAGGCGTGCCTTCTGGGATTGGTTCGAAGTTGTATACACCTTCTAGTGTGACTAGGTGCGAGATATGGCAAAGAGTATCTTCGTTCTCTTTTTGTTTTATGTTCATGTAGCTGTTTATCATTGGAGTCATAATTGTTTTATGTCCAAGTTGGGCAGCTTTTAACCCATTTTCTGCATTTCGCCAGCTCATTACAATTGCCCCATCTACAAGCCCATCGTCTAACATCTCGTCCCAACCAATGAATTGACGGCCGCGTGCGTGAATAACTTTGGCTATGCGTTGGGCGAAGTATTTTTGCAGCGAATCTTCGTTTTCTAACCCATATTCCTTCATAAACTCTTGGGTTTTGGGCGATTCTTGCCACCATTTTTTTGCGCATTCGTCTGCTCCAATGTGAATGTAGGGGCCTGGGAAAATGTCCATAAGTTCGTTATAAACATCTTCTAAAAAGCCGAACATCTCTTCTGATGGGGCTAACACGTTGTTTTGCCTGTTGTAGATTCCCCAAGTAATTGCTGGGTATTTTGGGATTTCGGGGGTAGTGCTAAACTGAGGGTAGGTTGCTAGAATTGCCATTGAGTGGCCGGGTACATCTATCTCTGGAACTATTGTGATGTAGCGTTGAGCTGCATATTCTACTATCTCTTTCATTTGCTCAATGGTGTAGAACCCACCGTAGCGAGTGCTATCTATTCCTGTGCCTGGGAAAAGGCCAATAATGGTAGCTGCTCGCCAAGAGCCAATCTCGTTAAGTTTTGGATGGCTTTTGCTCTCCATTCGCCAGCCTTGGTCGTCTGTAAGGTGCCAGTGAAAGTAGTTCATTTTGTGCAGAGCCAAGTAGTCTATATATTGCTTTACATATTCTACAGGATATATGTGCCTTACAACGTCTAAATGCATTCCACGATATTCAAACCTAGGAAAGTCTAAAACTTGAATTTGTACAATGTTAAGTTTTTTTTCTGTTTTAAGTGCCGAGCTTTTGATAGTTGCTAGGTTTAAAGCTGCTTCGGAGTTTGTAGCTGCTAGAGAGGTTTCTGATTTTTGTTCAATTGGCAGTAACTGAATAAGCGTTTGCATTGCGTAGAAAAGCCCTTGTGGGTTGGCGCCAGTGAGTGTGATTTTATTGTTGGCCACCTCTAAATAGTATGCACCCTCTTTTGTTAAATCGCTTGGGTTATAAATTTCTACTTTTGGGAATTTAATAGCAACATTTGATAGCGGCTCAATCTTAAAATCAATTACTACTCTTTTGCTTCTTTCTGTTTTGTTAACAGATTTCTCTGCTGTTTTTCCTGGAGATTTCTCTGCAATTTTTTTGGCAGTTTCTCCTACTATTGCAAGATCAATCTCGTAATAACGAGCGAGGTACTCTTTAAAGAAAGTTGCCGATTTTAACTCTTCGCTACCTGTTGCTACTAATATGGTTTCGTTAGAAATAGAAACACTTGAGTGAGCGTCTAAAGCAGAGATTACTAATTGAGGTTCAGGAATAATGGCTGGCTCACTAATTATTGCTAGCTGTTTTGAGGTTGTAGCGGTTGTAGCTTGTGCTTGGCTTGCAGTGCAAATTGTACTCATAGCTATTGTAAATAAGATGCTGGTTAAATATTTCATTTTCTGCACTTTAAGTAATAGTTGATTCTCTTTGTTGTTAACGCCTGGTAGCCAGCGCTTTAGTGATAATTTTGGGAAAGGTTAAAGGGTGGTTTCTAGTTGGTCTGTAATTTTGTCTACTACTTCTTGAAGCTTGCTGCCTAGCATCATTTTGTAGATGCCGCTCATTTGGGTGTCCATAATGAGTTGAAAATCGGTTGTGTTGTCACTTATGCTCTCTAGCTTTACTGTGAAGCTAAATGGTATGGGGGTGGCGCCATATTGTTCATACTTGATTTGGCTGAACGGGGTTCTTTCTATTACTTGCATTCCTACTTCGAACCCTTTTACTTTAGCAACCAAGGTGTTGGGAGTGGCTTTAACATCGGCCTGCGAGAGCATATGTGCAGGTACGTTTTGAGTAAAGTTTGTGAGGTTTTCAAAGATTGAATACAAGAGAGATGCTGGGCGTTCTAATCTTACAACGCGCCCTTCTATATGTGTATTACTCATGGTTCTTGCCTCCATGTTTCTGGGTGGTAGCGCCAATCTTGGAGCGTTTCTAGATCTTTGTCTTTAATGTAGCGGCAATCTACAGCTTCTTGGATAAGAGTTTCGTAGTTGCTGAGTGTGCGAAGTTCTAGGTTAGAGTATTCAAATGAGCGGCGGGCTTTGTTAAAGTTGTAAGAGAAGATAGCTACCATGCCAAGTACATTTGCCCCAGCTGCGCTTAGGCATTCTGCTGCAGAGATAGAACTTTGGCCAGTACTTATAAGATCTTCTACTACTACTACATTTGCATTTGGGGGTAGCTCGCCCTCAATTCTTGCACCAGTGCCGTGGTCTTTGGCCTTTGGCCTAATATAAACAAACGGCAGCCCTAATGCTTGGGCAACCAAAACACCCCAAGCTATTGCGCCTGTGGCAACTCCGGCAATAACGGTTACATTAGAGTAATTTTGCTCAACTAATCTAGTTAAACTTTTAGAGACTAATGTTCTTGCTTTTGGGTATGATAATATTTTTCTATTGTCGCAATAAATAGGTGATTTCCAGCCCGATGCCCATGTATAGGGTTCGTCTACACTTAGTGTGACCGCTTTAATCACTAGCAGCTGTTTTGCAATTATTTTTTCGATAGATTCCATAATAGAGTATCTTTGCTCTAGATTATTAAATTATTTAACGCAAAGATAATAAAAACAATCCTTTTTGATGTATAACATTTTCTTCGGTAACCGCCGTTTAGCAGTGTGTAATAAACTAGAGCAACCTCTTAACGACCCAGCTGCTGTATTATATAGCCCTGGCTCTTTTCCAGATCTTGTAGATTTGCCCCAGCTCTTTATGTCTACACCCAACATTAACACTTTGTGCGTTCCGAGTGCAAATGAAGAGATTGCTTTCAAGCAGCTTTGCACTAAATTGCACCATATTAACGCAGGAGGTGGTTTAGTTACTAATTGCCGAGGCGAATTTCTGCTTATTTTCCGCTATGGTTGTTGGGATTTGCCAAAGGGTACTCAGGAGCCAGGCGAGGATATTCGTAATTCTGCTTTGCGTGAAGTAGAGGAGGAGTGCGGAATTGGGCAGTTAGAGTTGGGTTCGCATATTTGTAATACTTATCACACTTTTCATAGAGAGGGCCGATTCAACCTAAAATGCACTCACTGGTATAGAATGTATTACACTGGCCAAAGTGATCAAACTATACCTCAATCATCTGAATGTGTAGAGCAAGCCATTTGGGTGGCCCCTCAAGATCTTCCCAACTATCTGTCCAATACCTATTCCTCTATCTTAGAGGTTTTTAACTCAGGCTTTCCCAAATCTATCACTAAGTCATTATAAATTAGTGGCTTAAGTTTAGCGCAGGTTTACAATCTATCTAAAATTAGCGCAGGTCTACAATAGTGATGTCTTTTTGAGTGAGGTAGCTTGGAGGGATTTGGAAGTATGAGATTGGCCAGGGGCTATCTTGTGGTTTGATGGTTTTGATGTGAATGGTGTAGCTGCTGTCATCTTTGCTTTGATAGCGGATTATGCAGGGTAGGTGGCTCTCTTTTTCAATTGCTATAATCAAGCTTTTGTAGGCAGCATATTTATTTTTTGGTGTGAGTTCTATTTGCCATATTGGTTTAGAATCTAGGGGCTTGAGTGTTTCCACTGCTTTGCGGGGATGTGTGAACTGGCTGTTTGCTTTGCTTAGCGAGGTTAGAAAACCCACCGGATTTTCTACAAGTTCGGTTTGTGTTGTGTCGTTAGGGAAAATTGTAAGTTCCCTTGTAGATTTGTTTAGAACCCATTTAGATTTGCTATCACAATATATTTCAAGTTCTTGATTTATGAGCTTGTATGAGTAACCTTGTGCTTGTACTGTTCCTGTTAGTGAGCCATTTATTGCTCCGGAAGCATCTGCCGCTGTGAGTTCAAAAGTAAGTTCTATGGCAGGTTTTTGCCTTAGTGCTTGTGCCATTTGTTCTAGCAGCTTGGCAGCGTCTGGTGCTTGAGCTTGGTTGCTAGCTTGGGCTGGATTTGCAGCAAAAATAGTGGTTGCTACAGCTAGTAGAAAAAAACTTTTGAATAGTGTTTTCATATTATTTTTGCGGAAATGTCAAGTGTTGTGTGGTGCTAATTAAGTGGTGTTAGTCAAGGGATGTTAATCAAGCGAATTAAGAATGCGGTCTAGTGATAGGAAGTCTGTGATTAAGACTTGGCGTGCTTTGCTGCCTTCCGATGGGCCTACAATTCCCGCGGCTTCTAGTTGGTCCATTATTCGGCCGGCTCGGTTGTAGCCTAGATTCATTCTGCGCTGTATTAGCGATGTAGAACCTTGTTGAAACTGAACTACTAGCTTTGCTGCCTCGTCAAACAACTTATCTCTTTTACCTAAGTCTACCTCTCCAATTCCTAGCGACTCTCCCTCTTCTCCTGTATATTCCGGCAAATAGTGTGCCGAGGCGTAGCCTTGCTGAGAGCCAATGAATTCTGTTATTCTCTCTACCTCGGCGGTGTCTACTAGTGCGCACTGTACGCGGGTTATCTCTCCACTTAAAGAGATGAGCATGTCTCCCCTGCCTACCAATTGATTGGCGCCTGTGCTCTCTAGAATGGTGCGGGAGTCTATGTTAGAGATTACGCGGAATGCTATGCGAGCTGGGAAGTTTGCTTTGATTAGACCGGTAATAATGTTGGTAGTTGGGCGCTGTGTTGCAATTACTAAGTGGATACCTATTGCACGTGCAAGTTGGGCTAGACGTACAATTGGCTCTTCAATCTCTCGGCCTGCAGTCATTAGAAGATCGGCAAATTCATCTATTATAACAACTATAAAGTGCATGAATTTGTGGCCTTTTAGTGGGTTGAGCCTGCGTGAAAGGAATTTTTCGTTGTACTCTTTTACGGTTCTAACGTGTGCCAATTTGAGGAGGTCGTAACGTGTATCCATCTCAATTGTAAGAGATTTGAGAGTATGCACAACCTTTTGAGTATCTGTAATAATAGCATCTTCGCTATCGGGCATCTTTGCTAGAAAGTGCTTCTCTATTTTGGAGTAGAGAGAGAGCTCTACTTTCTTGGGGTCTATGAGCACCATCTTCATCTCTGATGGGTGCTTGGTGTAGAGTAAAGAGGTTATAATTACGTTTAATCCTACAGATTTACCTTGGCCGGTTGCTCCTGCAACTAGTAGGTGGGGCATCTTGGCTAGGTCAAACATCATTGGTTCGTTAGAGATGGTTCTGCCAATTACAACAGGTAATTCGAATTTAGCTGCCTTGAATTTTGGGTCGTCTAACAGAGATTTTAGAGGTACAATGCTGGGTGTGCTGTTAGCTACCTCTATTCCTACAGCGTTTGTCCCTGGTATTGGAGCAATTATCCTAACTCCACGAGCTGCAAGCGAAAGTGCAATATCGTCTTCTAGTCGTTTGATTTGAGAAATTCTAACTCCTGCACTTGGAACAATTTCGTACAAAGTAACTGTTGGGCCTGTGCGGGCAAAGATTTTCTCGATAGAAATTTTGTAGTCGCCTAAGGTTTTAACAATTTTTCTATTGTTTCTTTCTAGTTCGTCGTGAGGTACTTTGTATATCTTGTCTTTATAATCGTCTAAAAGGTCTGTGCCTGGTGCTTTATATCTTGGTAAATCTAAACGAGGGTCGAAAAGTGTATCTAGCGAGCCCTTTGGAATGTCTTTAAGGAAATCTTCTTCTTCTTCCTCTTCTTCTATAATAAGTTCTGGCCCTTCTTCGTTAATAAGTTCAGGCACTTCTTCTTTAGGGGTTTCGGTGTTATCTATCTCTTCAATTTCGAATGGAACCTCTTTCACGTACATGCCAGTAGGCACAGCTGCTGCAGTAATTACAGGAGTTTGAGTGTTTATTTCGGATTCTAAGTTTGTCTCTGCCGAACCTGCTTCTGCTGAGCTTTCTATGGTTTCTGATGGCAAACTAACTCCTGCTTTTTTAGCTGCTTTAAGGGCGGCTTTGGCCTCTTTAGCAGCTGCTTTAGCTGCTCTTTTTGCCGCTTTTTCTTCTGATGGAGTTCGGTGGAAAAGCCTGTAGATGCTGTTGTTTATCCAGCTTACTACATTGTTGTTGAGTAGAACTAGCCAAGAGATAAAGGCTACTACAATGAGTGCACCTGCTCCTGGGGTGCCTAACATTGCTATTAGCCATTGGTTTACATAATATCCATAAGAACCTCCAACTCCGCTACCAAACCAATCTTCGAATCTTGTAAATCCAAAGATGAACGAGAAGAGAATAGAGAGGATAATTGCTCCATAGATAGTTAGGTATGAGATTCGTACTAACTTGAGTTTTTTTATTTTAAGGCAGTAAATGGCAATTGCAGCAAAGAAGAATGGGAATATAAAGGCGCCCAAGCCAAATAGCTTAGAGAGTAGAAAGTTTGCCCAGAAAAACCCAAGTTTGCCACCTCCATTTTCTACTGCAACTAGAGTGTTCCAAACATCTGGGTGGGTTAAAAGGGATTGATCTTCTGCCCAAGTAAATAGATACGAGAGTAGAGCTATAAGTGTGTATAGCGAAAGTGCTGTGAAAAAAAGTCCTGAAATGAGTCTTAGAGCTTCGCTACCCTTTGGAGGTGGAGCAGTCTCGGCACTATTAATTTTCTTTTTGGCCATCTATAATTTGTTGATATTAAATACGTTCTATTTTAGCTCCTAGGGCGTTAAGGCGGCCATCAATGTTTTGATAACCTCTGTCTATTTGCTCTATATTGTCTATTACGCTGGTTCCTTTTGCGCTCATTGCTGCTATCAGGAGTGCAATTCCGGCTCTAATATCGGGAGATACCATTTTGGTTCCTCTAAGGCAGAATTCTCTGTTGTGGCCAATGATTGTTGCGCGATGTGGGTCGCATAAAATTATTTGTGCCCCCATATCTATAAGTTTGTCTACAAAGAAAAGGCGGCTCTCGAACATTTTTTGGTGAATAAGCACAGAGCCCTTGGCTTGAATGGCGGTTACGAGTAGCACCGAGAGTAAATCTGGTGTAAGTCCTGGCCATGGGGCATCGGCAATTGTCATTATTGAACCATCCATAAAACTTTCAATTTCGTAATGTTCGTGTGAAGGGATATAGATATCGTCTCCTCTTCTTTCTACCGTTATGCCTAAGCGGCGAAATTGGTCTGGAATTATGCCCAATTGGTCGTAGGCTACGTTCTTTATGGTGATTTCGCTGGCGGTCATGGCTGCAAGGCCTATAAAGCTGCCCACTTCAATCATGTCTGGCAAAATGGTGTGCCGGGTTCCGCCAAGTTGGTCTACTCCTTCTATTGTGAGTAAGTTAGAGCCAATGCCTGTGATTTTGGCGCCCATTCGGTTGAGCATTTTGCATAGCTGTTGTAAATAGGGCTCGCATGCTGCGTTGTAAATGGTGGTAGTACCTTGGGCAAGAGATGCTGCCATTACAATGTTGGCAGTGCCAGTTACCGAGGCCTCGTCTAGAAGCATGTAGGTGCCTTTAAGTCTTGTGGCAGTGAGTTCTATGGTGCTACCGGTCTCTTTGAAATTGAGTTTTGCACCTAGTTTTTCTAAGCCAATAAGGTGAGTGTCTAGCCTGCGACGGCCAATTTTATCGCCCCCTGGTTTGGGCATATTGGCATAGCCAAATCTTGTGAGCAGTGGCCCAACAAGCATTACCGAACCACGAAGCGCTGCTGCCATTTGCCAAAACTCTTCTGAGTGAATAAACTCGATGTCTATATTGGCTGCATTAAATTCCCAAGTATGCGAAATGCAGTCGTTTGTATGTTTAGCATTGTCTTCTTCTACCTTGTTGGCTTTAACTCCTAGCCTTTGTAGTAGTTCAATGAGTTTGCGAGCATCAATAATATCCGGTACATTATGTACTATAATTGTCTCCGGAGTGAGTAACACAGCGGAGAGTATTTGAAGCGCTTCGTTTTTTGCTCCTTGGGGCGTAACTTCACCTTTAAGACGGTGCCCACCTTCTACTCTGAATACTGCCATTGCTATTTTTTTACCTGTTTATTAATTTAAATATTGTTTGCTTTTCTTAGCATTTTATTTGCTCTTCTTAGCATTATTTGCTCTTCTTAGCATCATTATTTGCTCTTCTTAGCATCATTATTTGCTCTTCTTAGCATTATTTACTCTTCTTAGCATTATTTGCTCTTCTTAGCACTATTTTCTCTTTCTATGATTATTTTCTTTTACCGGTTTTCTTTTTGTTTCCACGGTAATTTTGCCTGAAAGACGAGTCGTTTCTGTGAGAAGGATCTCCTCTATGAGAAGTGTCTCTGTGCCCAGCTTGATATGCGCCCGGTTGAGTAGGGGCGTGTACCAATGGAGTAAGGTGCATGCCTTCTGGAACTATAATGCGACCAGCAGATAACACCTTTATATCGCTGAATATTGTCTCTTCGGTTACCGAGTCTTTATTCCAAATTAGATATTGATGTCTCATATAATGAGCTAGAACCATAACCATGTTGTTACGGAGCTCTTCGTCTTCTTTTTCTGCAATCATATCTATCATATTCTGGATGTTGCGGCCATAGTGGGCTGCTTTTAAAGGTGTCTTATCCAGAGGTATTGGGCTAGGATGAGTGCTAAATGTCTCTTTGGTGGGTGTGGGGTAGGGCGAATCAATATCTAGTTCAAAATTAGAGATAATTTGTACGTTATCCCACAGCTTGTGTTTGTAATCTTCTAAATCTCGTAGCGAGGGGTTAAGAACTCCCATAACACCTATAACTGATTGTATTTGTTGGTTCCTTTTCTCTTTATCTGGTACGCTCATCACATACTCAATCATTTTTTGAACATGCCTTCCATATTCGGGCATTAGTAACTTGGTTCTTTGTGTGTTGTAATCCATCTATTTATCTTCTTATATTATCTTTTTTGCTTTATCTATATCTAACAAAGATACAGAAATATTCATTCCTATCTCTTTAAGGATGAGCTTTGCTTCTTTATTTGTAATGTGCAGGACTTTACCGGTTTTGCTTTTAAACGGGCCAGTTAAAATCTCTACTTCGTCTCCGGTAGAAACTACTTTTCTTCCCTGGGCAATCACTAAAAATTCTTTAATTGCTTCAATCTCTTCGTCTCTGACAATTGCCGGCCGGCCAAGATAAAAAACCACGCGAGCTATTCCGTAGACAAGAGGTAGCTCTCTTACTTGGTGATCGTTGCAATTTACGAAAATATATGAATTAAAAAGTGGGGTTTCCACCTCTTTTACTCGATCGCTCCATTGTCTTTTTACTTTGTGAAGAGGTAAGAACGTTTCGATGCCCATTTGCCTTAATCTCTCTTGGGCCTTTTTCTCTGCCCTTGCACTTGTGTATAATACGTACCAAGCCATCTCTACCTCAGTTTTACAATTTAACTTTATTTTTCAAACGTACAAATATAGCGAAATTATGACTATTTCTATTATCTTTGTATGTGCTCTTAATGGTGGCTCTTAATTAATTAGAAATTTATTTAGAATAGTTATTTAGAATATGTATAATCAGTTAATCTCCAAGAAAATCAAGATGGCAGTTGTGGGGTTGGGCTACGTGGGTCTTCCTTTGGCACTTGAATTTGCAAAACACTTTTCGGTAATAGGTTATGACATTAACTCGCGTAATTTAAAATTATTGCAAAGTAAGATAGACCCTAGCGGTGAGCTAAGTGAAGAATCTTTTAAAAATAGAGATATTGTCTTTACATGTAACTCAGAGGAACTACGCGATGCAAATTTCTTTATTATTGCAGTTCCTACACCTATAGACAAATATAATAACCCAGATTTGAGGCCTTTGCTTTCGGCTACATTGGCTGTTGCAAATGTTCTTCAACCAGGAGATTTTGTTATTTATGAAAGTACTGTTTACCCCGGTTGCACCAACGAAGAGTGTGTTCCGCTTTTAGAGCGAGTTTCGGGTTTAAGAGTGCGCCGAGATTTTAAAGTTGGCTATTCGCCAGAGAGGATAAATCCAGGTGATGCCGAACACTCATTGAGAGATACCGTGAAAATTGTTTCGGCTTGCGATGGCGAGGCTTTAGATCTTGTTGCTAAAGTGTATGAAACTGTTGTAGTAGCTGGAGTTCATAGGGCACCAGATATTAACGTTGCCGAGGCTGCAAAAATTATAGAGAATACTCAAAGAGATGTAAACATTGCTCTTATGAACGAGCTCTCTATTTTGTTCAACCGTATGAACATAAACACATATGATGTAATTCAAGCTGCTGCAACTAAGTGGAACTTTATTCCTTATACGCCTGGTCTTGTTGGCGGGCACTGTATTGGTGTAGACCCATACTATATGATGCATAAAGCTGCCGAGCTTAAGTATCACCCTCAAATGATTACCTCTGGCCGTTTTGTTAACGATTCAATGGGTGGATACATAGCCAAACAAACAGTTAAGAAGCTTCTATCTAACGACTTGCCTTTACTTAGGGCTAAGGTATTAGTAATGGGAGTTACCTATAAAGAAAATGTAAACGATATTCGTAACTCTAAAGTTATTGATATTGTTAGAGAATTGCTAAGCTACCGTATTGCTGTAGACGTTGTAGACCCTAGGGCCGATGCTCATGCAGTAGAGGAGGAGTATGGCGTTAAGCTTTTGCCTACTCCTAGTGGGAAATTCAAACCAGCCAGTAAGTACCATGCAGTTATTATGGCAGTACCTCATCGCGAGTATTTACAAATGACAGAGAACGATTTCAAAGATATTCTAGATCCAAAAGGGCTGGTAGTAGATGTTCGTGGCGTTTTCAAAGACACCATCAAAGATCTCCGTTACTGGTCTTTGTAATTTTATTGCCTTACACGATTTCATCGTCTCACACGATTTCATCGCCGTGGTTTTTGGTTTTCGCTTGCTGCTCAGGCATCTACGATT
>CAZHHY010000031.1:0-14167 GCA_964532375.1 uncultured Muribaculaceae bacterium | reverse complement strand
AAGAAGTGGCTCCAAGCCTCATAAATTGTTCCTTTTGGAAAGCCCCTGTCATCTCCTGCTCGCTACTAGCAAAAGGAACTATCAGAACATTTTTCTCCCCTTCGCCAACAAGGCTCATTAGCTTTTCTGCTAAATAATCGGGTCTTTCGCCACCGCCAATTATGAAAAGGTATCCCAAAGCATCGGAATCGCTCTCGGCATAAAAATTAACCTCTTCTTTATTAGTTGTGCAGCTTAACTGAGATAGCAAAACAGCTGCAATAATTAATATTTTTCTCATAAATTTACTCTGTTATTAAGTTATATGCTATTTGAGCACTGGCCGAAAGATCTTCATAGAGAATGAATTCGTCGTTCCCGTGAGGGTTCTGCGCTCCCACTCCCAAATTAATAGCACTCAGCCCTTTTGCATTTAATGCATTAGCGTCACTACCACCCATAGATTTAACTCCATTTATGGTTAGTCCTATTTTTTTAAAGCAGGCCGAGAGTTTTTGGTACGGTTTACTGTTTTCGTCTATCTTATAGGGCATAAACTCCCACTCATATTTGAACTCTACGCTACCGCCCATCTCTTTTGCAATTGCCTCAAAATCTTTAGCTACCGCCATTATTGTACTCTCTCCAAATTCAATACAATCTGTACGCAACTCGCCTATAGCCAAGTACTCTTCAGAAACTACGTTAGTAGCCCGCCCAGATTTTACAATACCAATGTTAGCATTGGTCTCTTTATTTATCCAACCAAATGGGAAGCCCGAAATTGCTTTAGAAGCCATATGTATAGCATTCACTCCCTTCTCTGGCGAGATACCGGCATGAGCCGGTTTGCCCTTAAAAAGGAATTCAAACCGCATTGCACCACAAGTGCCAGAGACAAAGTTGCCCGGCCTCATATGTGAATCGAAGATATAGCCATATTTAAGGTTCCCTTTAGGCTTAAAGTATTCCGAACCACCAAGAGTGGTCTCTTCGCAAACTGTAAACAATAGTGTACACGGCTTTATAACACCCTCTTTGGCAGCCTTCTCGGCAGCATAAAGAATGGCACTTAAGCCTCCACGGTCGTCTACACCCAATATGGTAGTACCATCAGATGTTATTCTATCTTCAAGAAATTGAGGGGCAACACCCAGGGTACTCCTGGGTGTGTCCATATGTGCTGCAAGAAAGAATTCTCCCCCTCCATTTATCTCTACTATAACATTTCCCGAATCTCCTTTGGTAGCTTCAAATGCATTATCTGTATAAGAGTCTATATTCAACTTCTTGAAGAACTCTCTTATGTAGTTGTTAACAGGTAGCTCACAA
The DNA here is from genome assembly GCA_964532375.1 of uncultured Muribaculaceae bacterium. GTDB lineage: Bacteria > Bacteroidota > Bacteroidia > Bacteroidales > UBA932 > Bact-08. Next base: position 12,856 of record CAZHHY010000031.1, on the reverse strand, counting down.
CCCGATACCGCATCTATTTTTATTAATTCAGTAAATATTTCTAGTAATCTTTTATCTACATTCTTCATATCAATTATCAATGGCTAAATAGTTTTACATTTCTTAGGTTAATGTAATATATATCACTACAGTTACCATGTAAAAAGGCAATGTAAATAGTTTTTCCTTTAAACGCAGTAAAATCTACAGTCTCCATTATATAATTTTTATTTTTAGTAATTTCTGGAAGTTCTGTCCAATCACGAACAACCTGGGCTTCGCGGCAATTATCAAAAGTAATAGGCTCTTCAGAAGCCAAAACTCTGTATTGTTCTTCCCAAACACTCTTTGCACCAGAAGCCACCTCAAAAGTAAGCGACACATTATTTACCCTATTAGGAATAACTACCTTAGGAGAAACCAAGTAATTTTCCGGATAAAGAGGGCCTCCAGAATAAGAGTCGGAAGTCATAGCTCCTTTGTAGAAGTTCCAATCATATCCATCGCCATCTTTATCTATTGTATTCCATGTACTTGGCAATCCTGTTAAGAAAGATTCGTCTAAATAAAACACTTTATCTGGAGCAATTACGTAGTTAAATAAACCTGTAGGCTTGTTTGCCATTGCATCTTTAGAATCGGTAAGTTTAATGAAAAACTGAGTGCCCGACTTTACTTTAAGATCTACTTGAATGTAAGCAAAGAAACCACCTTTGGGTATAGTAACTGAACCTTTTTTAGATGCTGCATCAAAGGTACTACCTGCCGAGTTTAATATCTCATAATCTGTCCCATATACAGCGTCGGTATCAAGAGTATCTATCCATCTAGCCTCTGTGCCTGCTGGCACCTCGCTAACATATCTGTCTTTATCTTTTAAGTAGTATACTTTAGTTATAATTTCGTAATTAACAACTATTTCGGCATCAGAAGGCTTAATTATTTGAATGCAAACAGAGTCTAGACCTATCCTAGAATTCTCTTTGAAGAGCAAATTGCTTCTTACTTCCTGTCTATTCTTTTGAGCACTGAACTCATATAGCTGCTTGCCAGTATATGTCCAATCTTCCTTTTCGCAAGAATTGAAAACAATCAATGCTAGCAAAAGGGCAGTTATTTTATATATATAGTTATTTTTCATCTCGTTAAAATATTCAAAGTTCTGTTTACTTATTAATATCCCGGGTTGTTAACCAGTTTCTTATTCACATCCATCTCTGTAGTAGATATAGGAGCCACAACTCTGTAGTCTGTATAAGGAATAGTTGGGTTGCCTTCTGCGCGTGTAATTGCTTTTCCCTGTCTCTTTAGGTCGAAGAAGCGATGCCCTTCAAAAGCAAGCTCTAGCCTTCTTTGCAATAACACCTCATCTAATAAGCCAGCGTCGCTTACAGCGGTCGCACCTATGTTTCGTTTAGTTCTTAAGTGGTTAATATCTGCCCTGCTCAAAGTATAAGATTTTAGCTGAGCAAGCGCCTCGGCCCTATTTAAATAGACCTCAGATATTCTAATAAGTGGAATATTGTCTAACCCAAAAATACCACCCCAGCTATTGTACTTGGTAGTCCACCAAAGCTCTTGGCCAGAAAGCCTTACCTTGCGAGTTGCTGTAAATCTTACATCGTTAGCCTTATCTATAGCAGCCATAAATTCATTTGAAAGAGAGAGGTTTGCCTCGCCAGATCCTTTACCATTTCCAAAGCCATCGGCATCTCTAAAGCCATCATCATAAGTTCCATACATAGCTTGAAGCGAAGAAGAACCTAGGTTTTCACTAGTTGTAAAAGCTAACTGGAATAGAGATTCGGTACCCTTAGAGAAAATATTAGTATAAGCACCAGTATAAACAGTAGTAGCAGAGTTATTTATAACATAAGTAGCAGCATCTACAGAGTTTTGCCAGCTCCCTTTATAAAGGTAGAATCTAGACATAAATGCCTTAACTCCAACTGCGTTAATTCTTGCAGGAGCATTACCACTATCGTTGTTCTCTAAGTTTGCAAAAGCATCTTTAAGGTCTTTCTCAATTTGATCCCAAACAGCAGTAACTGTTGCCCTTGGAGCACTTGCAGTTTCGGCAATATTACCTCCTGAATTATAAAAAGGCTCAAGAATTAGAGGTACACACAAATCAAAGCCACCAACCAAGTATGCAGGAACGCGCCCATATACCATTGCTAAATAAAAATAGTTAAATGCTCTTAAAAATTGAGCTTCGCCAAGAACAGACTTAACTTTAGGGCCTTCGAGTTTATTTAAGTTCACGATTGCCTCATTCAAAGCACCTATTTGTGAGTATGCTGTTGTCCAAATATCAATTTGCGCGCGAGGCTGAAAAGCATACTGGTTTTTATACCTAGAGGCAGTAATCGATAACTTTACGTTATCGGCAAGTACTTCGGGAAGAGTAATCATGTCTCGGCCAAAATAAGTTGGGCTCTGAAGCATATCATATACTCCTATTACCATACCCTCGGCACCCTCTACCGTTGCAATCTTCTCTTCTGGCAGTGCGTGCTTAGTATCTATATCTAGCAAGGAATCGCAGCTAACGGCAAGCACCCCTGTTAAAATCAAAAATATATATAATCTTGTAGTTTTCATTTTCTGTGATTTTTAAAAGTTAACTTTTATGCCAATACTGTAGCTCTTACTTTGAGGATATAAACCTCTGTCGTTGCCAATAGATTCAGGGTCGTATCCCTGATAAGGAGTAGAAGTCCAAATGTTATAGGCTGTGCCATATATTTGAACATCTTCTAATTTTAGTTTATTAACCAGTTTTTTAGGTAAGTCGTAACTTAAATTTATATTCTTTAACTTAATAAAGTTGGTGCTTTCAAATATAAGACTCATTCCAGGGTCTACGTTAGCATCGTACTTCATTGGGTTGCCAGGGTAAGAACCATTTAACATTGGAAGTGGAACCCAAGTTACATCTCCAGGAGCTTTCCAGTAGTTATTATAAATATCTTTTAATAGGTTATTATCGGCAGCTTGGCCAATTAAAACTGTTTTGTCGCTCCAATATTTAGCAGCTCCTCTTTGGAATTGCAACAAAAAAGAGAAGCTAAGACCTTTCCAACGGAATGTATTTTCCATACCACCGTAAAGAGTAGGGTCTGTACCTTTTATCCAATATCTATCGTCTGGTGTTGGGTTGTAGGTTATGTAGCCATCTTGGTCGTAGTACATTGGCCTTCCGTCAGATGTGTTAACTCCTGCCCATTTGTAAACATAAGATTGGGTTATTCCTTTGCCAACTTTATAGCTACCAAGCTCGTCAAGACCATCTTGTAACTCGGTAATGTAGTTATTATTGAAAGAGAGATTAAACGCAGTTTCCCACTCAAACTCTTTGCCAGTAACGTTTAGAGTATTAATGTGAATATCTACACCCTCGTTTCTTACACCACCCATATTAGAAGGAATAGAGGTAAAGCCTGTAGTTTGAGGAATTACTCTAGAATATAGCAAATCTTTAGTATCGTCTATATAACCATCTATGTTTAGGGTTATTCTACTATCAAACATTCCAACACTCAACCCTAAGTTCTTGGAGTGCTTTTTCTCCCAAGTAAGTTGGCGGTTACCAATTGTACTCTGCACAATTCCAGGAATGCTATTATATGAAACACTACCCGAATAAAGCCTGTGAGACACATAGTTACCAATACTTGAGTTACCAGTAATACCGTAGCTAGCTCTAAGCCTTAAATCGTTTATCCATTTCACATCTTTCATAAAAGACTCCTCATTAATCTTCCAAGCGGCAGAAATTGAAGGGAATGTACCCCAAAGATTTTCTCTGCCAAATCTGGAAGATCCATCGTATCTTACCGTACCAGACAATATGTATTTATCTTTTAAAGTATAAGAAACTCTAGTGAAGAAACCAGCTAGTTTCCACTCCGAATAAGATTCATTTGCACTTACTGGAATTGCTCCACTGCTTAGTAGTCTAAGATCTGGATTAGCTACACCATTAGATTCACCCGATTGCATATGGTACTGGTAGTTAGTGTACGAAAACCCACCAACAGCATTAAATCTATGAATTGAGTTAAATGTCTTATTATATGTAAGCACCTGCTCAGATTGGAAATTTACAATATCGGCGGCCGAGGCAGTAATTACACCATTGCTCCTATTACCCAACCTTGTACGAGGGTCGCTATATTGATGTTCAAACATCCAAGTAAAGTCTAGATTATAGCTACTCTTAAATTGAAGGCCGGGGGCTAAATCGAATGTTAAGCTATTTGCACTTGTAAAATTATACGTTTTACCTGTATACTCATTCAACTCTAGCATTTGAGGAATATTATATTGATAATAACCATAAGGCAAATCTCTATAATAGTTTCCATCTTTATCTCTTGGGCCTACACCAGGGAGCAACATCATTGCTGTTCTAGAAGGATTCGCAGCTGCAGTTGTACTTGCCTGAATATGCTTAGTAGAACTAAATGCAGTATTTGAAGAGAACTTAACCCAATCTTTAATTTTATGGCTAACATTTAACCTTCCAGAAATTCTATCGAACCCTGTATGTTTAATAATACCATCTGTCTTATTATACCCTGCAGAGAAATAAACACTAGTCTTGTCGCTACCACCAGACATACTCAATTGATAGTTCTGAACTACAGCTTGTCTAAAGATCTCGTCATACCAATTTGTTGTTGGAGCTTTTGAGTAACCATCGTCTCCCCACTCAAAACCTTTAAATAAATTTAGATACTTTTGATACTCATTGGTTCCATATAGTTTATCATAGTTAGAATATTGAAGCAAAGCATATTGTGCCCACTCCTGTCCATTCAAAACTGGAACCTCTCTAACTAACTGCTGTACGCCTGTAGAGGCATTTACAGAAAGAGTAGTTTTTTGTGCCGAGCCAGATTTGGTTGTAATAATTACAACTCCATTTGCTGCTTGAGCTCCATATATAGAGGCCGAGGCACCATCTTTCAAAACGGTAATAGATTCAATATCGTCTGGGTTAAGACCGCCCATTACGTCTGCATTAGCCAATACGTTAGTTGTTTGAGCTCCGTTCACAATTTGAACTCCATCTATAATATACAGAGGCTGGGTTCCTGCGTTAATAGAACCTCTACCCCTAATGTTTACAGAGAAAGAGCTACCTGGCAAACCCGAAGTAGAAGTAATTTGCACACCCGCCAACCTACCTTGAATAGCTTTCTGGAAACTAGCATTATTAGTTTTAGCAATTTCGCTTGCACTAATATTTTCAATAGAACCTGCAATGTCTTTCTTACGAGCAACACCGTAACCAACTACAACAATCTCGTCTAACAATATCTCTTGATCTCTCATAAGAACATCTATAACAGAACGGCCATCTACTGTAATCTCTTGAGTTTGCATTCCCATAAATGAGAAAACAAGAGTGTAGTTATTATTATCTTGAGGTAAAGAGATTTTATAGCCACCCTTCCCATCTGTTACTGCACTTAAAGATTGAATCTCTTTTACAGTAATATACAACCCAGGCAAAGAATTTCTATTAATATCTCTTACAACCCCACTAACCTCTCTCCTCTGCTGCTGCTCTTCTTGCAAAACAACTGAAGCAATCTTCTTCTCTACTATTGGAGTAGCTTTTTTAGTAATATAAATTACTTTGTCTGCTATTTTATATGTAAGATCGCTCTTGCCAACACACTCCTTAACAATGTTTTCTACAGAAGTAGAGACAAATTCCTTATTTACCACTGGAGCGCCCACTAGATCTTTGTCTTCGAAAACAAAGTAATGGCCTGTTTCGTTGGCTATTTTCTTAATAGCATCTTTTAATTGCAGATATTCAATCTTTATTGAATACACTGCGCTTTGATCTTCTTCTCTATTAGAATCTAACAAAGATTCTGTAGAGCCAAACAAAGACCCAGGCAGCATCAAAACTAGCAAGACCCTTGCTAGAACCAAAACTGGTCTTTTGATTAATTTACTTAGTGCCAAGTGTTTCATAATTTGTAAATTTTGTTAATTATATATTTTAGTTTTTTAGATTATTTATTACTTATTCTTTATTGCACATTTTTCTTATTGCTTTTTGCACTTTACTCATTGCTTATTTTTTATTGCACATTTACTTATTGCACATTTACTTGTTTATTTACTTGCTTTTTGCTCTAATCATTATAAGATTATCTGATTTTATTATTTCTACAACATTTAAATTGTCTATTGTTCTAATTAGATGCCCTGGGTTTTCATCTTTCCTAAGCTTTCCAGAAAGTACAATCTCTTTTAAGGTATTAGATTTAAACATCACAGTTAGCCCATACCACCTAGAAATATTATTCATAATATCTTCTAGCCTTTCTGACTCAAAGAAATAGATACCATCCTTCCAAGAGATGTACTTACTAACATCTACTTCTCTCTTACTGCCTTCTCTATTTTCTATTTCTAAAGAAAATTGCTCATTTGGCTTGAGCTGCTCGTACATCTCTCTATTATCGGTAGTACAATACTTTATCTCTACGTTACCCTCAACCAATGTTGTCTTTATGGTTTTTTCATATGAATATGCCTTCACATTAAACGAAGTACCTTTTACTAAAACCTCTTGATATGGAGTCTTTACTATAAATGGCTTCTGGGCATCTTTAGTAACTTCAAAATAGGCCTCGCCATTAATCTCTACCTCTCTTGCCTCATTGGCAAACTTCCCTGGATAGACAATTGAAGACTCAGAATTTAGCACAACGCAGCTACCATCTTGCAACTTAACAGTGTACGACCTTTTCTTAGGAACATTAAGAGTATGAATAGATTTAGCTTTGAAAGAGGTACCGGAATAATCCAAAGTATCGCCATATACTTTAAGGCCAAAACTCTTCAATCTCTCAATATCGGCAGCATCAGTAAGAACCAAAGGCCTCCCACTACCAATTAGAACAGACACCTTTGTTGCGTTCAAAGGATAGTGCTTCACTTTAGATTTATTTATTACAAACAAAGCACTTGCAACCAACAGAACCGCAACAGCGGCAACCCTTAGCAAATAACCCCCTCTCTTTCTTAATAAAATATTATTAAATTCTTTGCCTTTAGCATCTAAATTTACTTTATACAAAAAATTATCATTAGCCGACAATTCTACTTTAGACGATAGATTATCATTAGCCCACAACTCTGCTTTAGCCCATAAGTTTTTAGCAACAAAATTGGCCTCGGCACTCCTTGCCTCTAAATAGCCGCTACTAGTTATTTTTTCGTATAACAATCTGTTATTAACAGACCGGGCGAGCCACTCTTCCAACTCAAGTGCCTCTTGCTCTGTAGCTTCTTCTAAAAGCGACTTTAGAAGAATATCCTTTATACGTTTAATTTGCTCTTCTTGATTTAACATTTTTTCATCTTTTATAACAAGAGCGCACCACTCTATTTTGGCAAGAGACAGTACTCCCTACATATAAGACAACCACATATGCGAAAAGGATGGAACAGATATAGACAGATTTTAGAAATTGCTTAGATAAATCATAGCAAAAGCAAATAAATTCTTGAGCTGTTCTCTCAAAAGCTGCTTTGCCCTTTGCTTTTGGCTCTTAACAGTGTTTATAGAAATATTTAGTTTTAGAGCTATCTCTTTATTGGAGAGCTTTTGGATATAGCCCATTTTGAAAACTTTTTGACACTCACTTGGCAAAGCCTCTACTGCACCAAGCAGCTCCCACAATAGTTCGTCTTCTATTCGTTTTAGCAAATAATCTTCGTCTTGGCTAACGTAAAGCTCTGGCGAATTTTCAATATCGTGAGGCACGTTCAACTTAGCTTTCTTTAGAAAGTTTAGGCAAGCATTGTAGACTGCTTTGTAAACATATGATTTAAAAGATTTTACATAGGCCAAAGATTTGTCCTTTTCATAAATATTTAAAAATACCGTTTGCACAATATCTTGCGCATCGTCTAAAGAATTAACAATTCTATAGGCATACAAGCAGAGTCTCAAACGATACTCGTTATATATTTTATCAAAATCTTTATCCAAAATAGCTTGTAAAATAAAGAAAATAGCCCATCAAGAAAAACTCAAAGTAAAATTAAAACACTATAGCAAATATAGGCAATTTGACGTTAAGAGAGGGTAAGAGCTTAATTTTAAGAAAAAGTTGGGTAGTTTAGGATAATGGGAGAGTGAATCTAACGTCGCTTATTCTTTCATCGGCAGAGCTAATATAAGTGACCCTAAAGTCACTATCTAAATGCCAAATAATATCGCCACTACTATAACACTTTTTAGAAGTGAATTAGCGAATAAAAATATGCATATATATATGACCATCCCTGCCAATTTAAAACTTATATCAGCTCAATTTCCCTTTTGCCGTATAATAATTCCATAAAGGTAAAATAATTAATTGCTTATCTAAAGCATATTTGACTAAATTGTAAAACTTAAGCAAAGGAGTAGTAGTTTAAAGTAAGTCAAATTTAATTCCTATCTTTCAGTAAAATTTCAGGTAATGGACTTGACAACAACTCATGATGAGAAATTACAAGAGAGGCTTACGCTTTACAAACTAAATCGTTTGTATGCGATTACAAGCCAAGTTAACCGAGCTACTGTCCATATTAAAGATAAACAAAAACTTTTCCAGGAAATTTGTAATATTTCTATAGATCCCGGAATGTTTAGTATGGCTTGGGTTGGACTTATAGATGAGATAACTAAGCAGATTGTGCCTTGCGCATTTGCAGGACAAGAAGAGGGGTATCTTAAAGCTATAACACCTATCTCTGCAAACGATATTCCAGAAGGACGGGGAATTATAGGAAAGGCTATTAGAGAAGAGAACTATTCTGTTTCTTATAACTCTCAATCAGACCCTGCAATGGCTCCTTGGAAGGATGAATTAAAAAAAAGAGGTTACAACTCTTCCATAGCACTTCCCATAAAAGAGCTTGGGAAAGTAATAGGGGCATTTGCTCTCTATTCTGCAGACCCCAACTTCTTCGATAAAGCCGAAATAGAACTTCTAATGGAAATATCTGCCGATATCAATTTTGCTTTGGACTCCATAGAGATGGAGAGAAACCACAAGCAAAGTATTGCAGATTTGGCAAATAGCGAGAAGAGATTTCGAGACATATTTGAACACATGCCAAGTGGGTATATCCTATTTGAGCTAATATACGACACAAAAGGCAATCCCATAGATCATCGCCTTATAGAGGCCAATAACGAATTCGACAAACACACCGGGCTCAAAAGAGAAGAACAAATAGGCCGAACCTCGGCAAATCTTTCATGGTATTGGACCCCCGAGAATACTGCAGCCTATTATAAGGTAGCTCTTACTGGAGAACCAATCTCTTTTGAACGCTACAATGAATCGCTAAAAAAGCACTTTGACGAGCGAGTTTCTTCTCCCCGAAAAGGCCAATTTACACTACTTTTTAATGATATTTCTATTCGCAAAAAGGCCGAAGAAGAAATTCTTAAGGCGAAAGAAAAAGCAGAAGAAAGCGATAGACTCAAAAGTTCTTTCTTAGCTAATATGAGCCACGAAATTAGAACTCCTTTAAACAGTATAATTGGGTTTTCAGAATTATTATTAGACCCCGATTTTACACCCGAACAACAAATTGAATTTGTTAATTCAATAAAGCAAAATGGTGGTAACTTACTTGCTATAATTGGAGACATAATGGATATTTCAAGAATTGAAGCAGGCCAACTAACAATTAAAAACAAATATTTTGGTGCTGGAGAAATCATTAATAAAATTGCCACACAACAATCTTATACTTTAAAAAATAAAGAGATTATAATTAAAGTGAACCTTCCACAAAATGATTTAACCATTTTCAGTGATAAGGTTAGAATTGAGCAGATTCTACTAAACTTCCTTAGTAATGCTATTAAATTTACCGAAAAAGGGCCAATTGAAATTGGATACCTCTCTACTAACAACTCAGTTAAATTTTATGTAAAAGACTCTGGGATAGGCATTTCTCCTGAATTTCACCAAATAATATTTGACCGTTTTAGGCAAGTAGACAGTACCCTTATGCGTAAATATAGAGGCAACGGATTGGGATTAGCAATAGCCAACGAGCTAGCCAAGTTACTGGGTGGCAAATTATCTATGGAGTCACAGTTAGGAAAAGGTTCTACTTTTTATTTTACTCTTCCTCTCTCCTCTATAAACCAACAAACTCTTTTAGACATAACCCTCTAAGACAATTGTTTAGAGATAGCTTTGGGAGAGTTAGGTAGAGTTTTGTATCTTTGTAATTATGATAGATATTATTGGTGACATACACGGCCATGCCGGAAAACTAGAAGAGCTACTCCATAAGATGGGGTATAGAAAGCAAAATAATTATTACTCCCACCCAACTAGGAAGGTACTATTCTTGGGAGACTATATTGACCGGGGGCCACAAATAAGAGAAACTTTGGAGATAGTAAAAGGGATGGTAGATAATGGCAACGCCATTGCTCTACTGGGTAACCACGAATACAATGCCCTGTGCTTTCATACTCAAGAGAGAGAAGGCGGCCATTTACGCAAGCATTCAATTAAAAACATCATACAGCACTACCAAACTCTCAAACAGTTTCAAAACAGGCAAAATGAATACGAGAACTACTTAGAGTGGTTCAAAACTCTACCTCTATTCTACGAAACAGAAGAGTTCAAGGCTGTTCATGCTTGTTGGGCTACCAAAGAGATAAACTATCTAAAGAGCCGTTTAGGAGAAGATGGCCTTACAGATGAACTAATTTATGAATCTGTAGAAATAGGGAGCACACTGCATGATGCAATTGGCCATACCTTAAAGGGAAAAGAGGTAGATATGCCAAAAGGGCGCTTTTTTACCGATAAAGATGGCACAATGCGAAGCGAAATTAGGATTAAATGGTGGGAGAATCCATTAGAGATGACACTAACCGAAATAAGCATTGAACCTCTATCAATCTCTAGAGACACACCACTAGATTTAACCACTTTTGGAGATACAGACTACTATGGCGAAGATCAAAAGCCTGTTTTCTTTGGTCACTATTGGCTAAGAGGCGAGCCCTCACTTTACAGAGAGAACATTTGCTGCCTAGACTATAGCGTCGCAAACAAGGGCTACCTAGCCGCATATCAGTTCGATGGAGAGCAAGAACTAGACGCCGAGAAAATCATTTTTGTTTAAAAAAGGGTGTGCCGAGGTTTATTTATTTGTTCTAATCTATTTATTATGCTCAACCCAAATAAGATCATTAATGTTGTACCCGGCATCTTTAGCAATCTTTAGATAGTTGTCTTTCTTGTTATAACACCAATAGGTAAAAAAGCTACATCTCAAACATTTGTGAAACTATATAATTTCGAAAATGAAATTATTACTCAAATGGCTATAGATTCATTGCACATTTAAGAAAGTAAAACTAGTGAAGTCTTAAGACCATCGTGATAGCTTTGGGATAGCTTACATATTTGTTATCTTTGAACACATATAATTACGCTATCTAAATCAAATAAAAATGCTAAAGAAACTCTCCCTTCTAATAGTTGTCATAACCTCTTTGATATGGCTAAATCTGGTTTCGGCCCAAAATAGTGCCTATACAATCATAGCAAATCCTGGAGAAAACGCTTCAACCGAGATTCGGCTCAACTGGCATACAAACCTTGGCAGCGGCCATTCATATATAACCTACACCAAGAGATCAGACAAAAACTGGAAGAAAGCGCTAAGGGTTCGAGCTAATCAAGAGTTATGCACCGTCTTTGATAGTATCTATTCAAAAAGACCAAATGGTGAAGATTTTTACGAAGATGCTCGCTTCCTACGTAATACCATTGCCTTGCAAGGACTAAAAAAGAATAGTGAGTATATGTATAAGCTCTCTTCTTCTAACGAAAATAGCGAAATTCATTATTTCAAAACAGCTCCAAAAGCCGAAAAATGGGATATGGGCATTATTTCCGATATACATGTTTATGCTCCTCTGCCAAACAGGCAAAAAGCCGCAATGGAGATGATACAGCAGCTAGAAAAACAGAACAAAAAGCCTTTAGATATGATGCTCCATGTTGGAGATATATCTGCTTGGGGTGGTAGTTATTCGTTTTGGCCTACATTGTATGCAAATTCTACTTTCAGCAAATATGTTTGGGCGGGAGTCAATGGAAACCACGATAATATGACTCGACTAAATGCACAAAGCAACAAGTTTTTCAAGAACGTTAACAATAACCCAATCAATGGTTACGAGGGAGAAATTGGCGTAAGCTATTATTTTGTTTATGGCAATGCACTATTCGTGATGCTTAACAACGAGGCAATGAAAAGCACAGAAGAGCTGGTAAAGGCGCAGGAGTGGACAAAAGAAGTGATCAAAAACAATCCTGCAAAATATATCATTGTCTTATCGCATTACCAATGGTTTATGGGAGATGACGGCAGAAGTTCGCAATACAATAGATGGAAAGAGTTATTTGATGAATGCGGGGTAGACCTTGCGATTAGTGGAAACAACCATATCTACGTGCGGACCAACGCCTTATATGCAAACCAGGAAACAGATGGCTCAAGAGGGACTGTATATATACAAACACCCTCTTCGGATAACTCAAGAGGGCGATCCTTTGACGAACAGCTCTACAACAGAGATATTATCAAGTTCCGTTGGTCTGAGGGGAGCCAAACCGTAGGAGCCTTAATTATGAAAGCCAACAAAAAGCACTTATTGCTAACACTTTACGATAGAAATGGCAACGCAATAGATCAGGTATCGGTAAAAGCAAAATCAAAGAATCTGTAAATTTTATTCATCTCAATTGCCCTAACCAAATATTGATTTTTGTTGTTTACATGTTGTCTAATGAGAGGG
>CAZHHY010000030.1:0-14274 GCA_964532375.1 uncultured Muribaculaceae bacterium | reverse complement strand
TGATTAAGAATTTATATCTATTATCAACATTCTGACCGGCAAAACCCAATATCATTCTTACCCAAACTATTTTGGACTATGTGGAGGGAAATATAATGCTTAAAAAACAGCAGTTAGAAATGTTATTACCGATGCTTCCTCTAAAAGAGGTGAGGCACTCAAAGATGATAGATTCAAAAACCCATCGCAAATATATAACGAGGCACGAGAGTTACAAAAGAAGCTAGATGCTGCCAAGAGAGAGGCCGAAGCTAATATGGGCTCAGACGATGTACCAAACCCAACCAACAAAGAAGAGAAGCCTAAAGAAGAGAGCTATAAAGGGCCATCTGTAATCTCATATTTATTGGTAGGTAGAAAAGCTATGAGCCTGCCTATACCAGTTTACAAATGCGTAGGCGGGGGAGATGTAGCAGTTGCCATTGTAGTAAACCCAAGAGGTTATGTAATAAATGCTACTGTTATTCCAGATAGGTCTCAAGCAGATAAATGTTTACAAGAGTATGCAATAAAGGCGGCAAAATCTTCAAGATTCACCGCCTCACAAGAAGCCTCTGCTAGACAAACAGGAGAAATTGTCTACCGCTTTATTGCCCAATAGCAACTTTAACAACATTATCTGTCTCTAGAAGAACAGGATAAAAACCGTTATCGTCTAAAGGGGTATATCTACCAAGAAATGCCTTCACATGATTCATCAAGATATATTTACTCTCTTTCCACTCTGTGGCAGATGCATTAACTCCATTGATAGATGCATAGTCAAGAAATTTCCTCTCAAAATCTTCGCTTATAAAAAACTCAGAGAGTTTATCTAAGCTATTAATTTTATTGAGTTGTTGCCTGTACAGATCTGCCATCTGTGCGCTAAATTTAAAAGTAAGACCCAAATTTGTAACCTTTACAAAAAATTGAGTTACACCAGTAGTGTCAATTGGAACAAATAGATCTGGAGTAATACCACCACCTCCGTAAACAACTCTACCTGCCGGTGTGGTATACTTAAGAGAGTCATTGAACTTAATACTATCTGCGCTCATCATCTCTCCATGCCTAAATCTCTCTATAATATCGTCTCTATAATTCTCCTCTTGATATGGCTTCTGAATAGAACGCCCAGTAGGTGTATAGAACCTTGCTACAGTTAATCGTATACCAGAATTGTCTGAGAAATATATAGGCTCCTGAACCAACCCCTTCCCATATGAACGCCTCCCTATAATTACCCCCCTATCGTTATCCTGAATAGCTCCTGCAAAAATTTCACTCGAAGAGGCAGACCCTTCATCTATTAATACCTTAAGAGCAAGATCTCTATATTTACCGTTATTATCGGCATAAAAATCTTGACGTTTACGATGCCTTCCCTGCATATAAACTATAAGAGCTCCCTTATTCAGAAATTCATTAGACAACAGAAGAGCTTGGTCGAAATAGCCTCCCGAGTTTCCTCTTAAATCGAAAATCAGTGAAGTAATCCCCTCTTTATCTAATTTTCCCAATGCATCCATAAACTCACTATAACTTGTGCGAGAAAATTTTGAAAGCTTTATATAGCCAAGAGTATCGTTAATCATATAAGATACATCTATGCTTTTAACAGCTATCTTATCTCTTTTAATATCAAAAGAAATTAACTTATCTACCCCTATTCTTTTTACCAACACATTTACCATCGAGCCCGATTTTCCTCTTAGGTGGCTCACCAATGAGTCTTGGCTCATTCTTACTCCTGCAACATTAATGTCATTTACCTTTACCAAGCGATCTCCAGACATTACTCCAGCTCTTTCAGAAGGACCTCCGGGAATTACATTTATAACAATTGCTGTGTCGTTAGGCACATTAAACTGAATACCTATCCCATCAAAATTACCATTTAACTGTTCATCTGCATTTTGCAGCTCTTTTGGTGAGAGGTAAACCGAGTGAGGGTCTAGCCGTTGCAGAATATGAGGAATAGCATCTTCGGTTATTTTAGAATAATCTAATGAATCTACATAGTTATTATCTAACTGGCCAAGGATAAGCATCATCTTATCCCATTTCCCACCCCTAATTTCCATCTCTCTTTTTTGAGTTATACCCATGTAAAGTTTATAGGATATAGCGCCCAACAAAAAAATAATAACTAAAGATGATACCCTTCCTAACTTAAAGTTTTCAAACATCTTTTCACTTAATTAAATGGTCAATCATTAAGATTCACAATATCTATACCTGCCCTTTGAAGTAAATCTAGTCCATCAGATACAGTATAGTCATCTCTATATACAAGCCTTTTTATTCCAGCCTGGATAATAAGTTTTGCACACTCCAAGCAAGGAGCAGTAGTAACATACATGGTTGCTCCTGCACTACTGTTACCAGATTTTGCAACTTTTGTTATAGCATTTGCCTCGGCATGCAAAACATATGGCTTAGTTTTGCCCGTAACTTCATCTTCACAAACATTTTCAAACCCCTCTGGAGTTCCATTATATCCATCTGATATTATCATTCTCTCTTTAACTAAAAGAGCACCAACCTGTCTTCTTTGGCAATAAGAGTTCTTTGCCCAAATCTGGGCCATATCTAGATAGCTTTTGTCAAATTGTTTTTGTTTCTGGTCCATAATTATAGTTCCGATCTTTGGTAAAGATATCTTTTTATACTTCTTTTTGGAGTTTTTTCAAACTCTTCGGGGAAAATCTTTATAGTTTGAATCTTGCAATAGTTTGGTAACTCTGAATTTATAGATACTCTTAACTCCTCCATTTTAAATTCAAGCTCACTATCAGAGATTCCCTCGTTGCGTGCCTGTTCAAAATCTGGATAAACAAGTGCTACAAGCTGGTCTTTCTCTTCTATTATAAGTGATTCTATTACATATGGCATATTGTTAATTGTGCTCTCTATCTCTTCCGGATAAATATTTTGACCCGAAGGACCCAATATCATGCTCTTTGAGCGACCTCTAATGTAAAGGTAGCCTTCGCTATCAATTACGCCCATATCGCCTGTGTGCAACCAACCATCTTTATCAATCGCTGCATTTGTGGCCTCTTGATTCTTATAGTAGCCAAGCATAATATTTTTACCTCGACATAAAATTTGGCCGGGTATATTCTCAGGATCGGGGGAATCAATTTTTATCTCCATATTAACAACCGGCTTGCCACAAGAAAATAGTTTAGTGTTATCCCATGGGGCATAAGTAATAATAGGGGCACACTCTGTCATCCCATAGCCTACTGTAAAAGGGAATCCAATCTTTCTAAAAAACGCCTCGGCCTCTTTGTTAAAAGCAGCCCCTCCAATGATAATCTCTTTAAATCTACCACCAAAAGTAGTAACCAGCTCTTGCTTAATCCTTTTCTGAATCTTTTGATCAATCACTGGCAGGCTAAGCAAAACTCTTATAGATGTCTTACTTATAATAGGTTGTAATTTCTTTTTATATATTTTCTCTATTATTAATGGAACCGAGATTACAATATCTGGCTTAATTTGGGCAAACGAGTCCATTATTATCTTTGGACTTGGGATTCGGGTAAGGAAATGTACATGAGCTCCTACCGTTATCTCAAAAAGAAATTCAAACATCATCCCATACATATGAGCTGTAGGCAACATTGCTACAACATTAGAGGTGTTGTTCAATTGAGGGTGAACCTCTTGGCCAAACTGGATATTTGACAAAAGTGCTCTGTAAGGTATCATTACTCCTTTTGAAAAGCCTGTAGTACCCGAAGTGTAACTTATCATAGCGAGCTCTTCCGGGCTGTCTTCGTGGTATTTAATATGATCGGGACCAAAGTTCCTAGGATATTTTTTTCCAAAAAGCTCATTTAGATGCTCCCTTGTTTGAGTCACAATAGGCTCTTTTGCATAAAGAACAGCAAAATCTGAAACTTGAATAACAGCCTCTAAACCTGGCATTTCAACCTCATTAAGCTGTTCCCATATAGCATCTCCAACAAATAGCAATCTAGAGTCGGAATGATTTACTATGTGATGAATATTACCAGGTTTAAATTCATGCAATATTGGTACTGCAACTGCACCATAAGTGAGGGCCGATAAAAAGATCACTCCCCAGTTTGCTTGATTCTTTGAACATAGAGATATTTTATCTCCTTTTTGCACGCCACATATTTCATATACAATATGTAATTTTTCAATTCTTCTTGCTACATCTCTATAATTAAGAGTTATACCTTGATAGTCAGAAAGAGCCGGACAATTCCAATTATCCTTGAAACTCTTCTCCAACATGAGATTTAATGAACTTGCCATTATTAAGTGTAATTTTTAAGCGAAAGTTTGCAATTGACATAGGTGCGAATATAATCCATTCTGCTCTATTAATTGATGATGAGTACCTCTTTCGGCAATTACTCCATCTTTTAGCACTACTATTTCGTTTGCATGCTGAATAGTAGAGAGCCTATGTGCAATTACTATTGAAGTTCTATTTTTCATTAAGTTAGTAAGCGCTTGTTGTACCAATTTTTCACTTTCTGTATCCAAAGCCGAGGTAGCTTCGTCTAAGATTAAAATTGGTGGATTTTTAAGCACAGCTCTAGCAATAGCTAACCTTTGACGCTGGCCACCCGATAGATTTGCCCCCCTGTCTCCAATATTTGTTTGATAACCATTAGGAAGGTTTTCTATAAACTCATGAGCATTTGCAATTTTGGCAGCGTTTATTACATCCTGTTCATTCACTCCCTCCATTCCAAAAGTGATATTATTATATACAGTATCATTAAATAAAATTGCCTCTTGAGTAACAATGCCCATTAATGAAATAAGATCTCTAGGCTCATACTCTTTAATATCTTTTCCATCTAATAAAATAGCGCCAGAGGTTGCATCATAGAAACGGGGTATCAAATCTGCCATGGTGCTTTTACCTGCACCCGATGGCCCAACTAGAGCTATAGTTTTTCCCTTTTCTATTTTTAAATTTATCTCTTTAAGAACAGGTTCCCCAGTATAATTAAAACAAACATTACGAAATTCTATCTCTTCTTTGAACTCACTCACAGAAATAGCATTTTTATTTTTTTTAATTGCAACATCTACATCCAGAATCGCAAAAAGCCTCTCTCCCGAAGCAAGGCCTCTCTGAAGATTTGCATATGCCTTAGAGATAGCCTTAGAAGGCTCCAAAACTCTCCAGTAAAAACCTATGTAAACAACAAATTGAGACCACTCCATTCCAAGTTGCCCTTTCATTTGTAAATATCCGGCATAAAAAATTACTGTTGCAGCAACTGTAATTCCCAAAAATTCAGACATTGGAGAAGCTAACTCCTGCTTATTATACATTTTTTTACTCACTCTACGGTGCTTCTCATTACTCGCTCCAAAGTTTTCTCTTACATATTTTTGAGCATTAAATGCTTTAATGATTCTTACTCCCGATATTGCCTCTTCAAAATGACTTACAATTCTACCCATCATACTCTGAGTCTCAACTGCCCCCCTTTTGAGCCTACGGCTTATACTCCCAATAACAATTGCAGAAATAGGCAATGTTAGAAGAGTAACTATGGTGAGCTGCGGAGACATATATAAAAGCATAGATAGAAATCCTATGATTAACAAAGGATCTCTAAAGAGAATATGAAAGCTACTTGCAACTCCATTCTGTACTTCGGTAACATCATTTGATATACTAGAGAGAATATCTCCCTTGCGATGCAAATTAAAATAGCCTACATGTAGCTTCGTTATTTTTTCAAAAAGGGCTGTTCTAATGTTACTCATTATATGCGTTCTCATGCTCACCAATACTCTTTGAGAGAGATATTGCATAAGGTTTGAAAGCATAGAAGTAGTAATTAATACAGTACAAACATAAACCAAAGCTGTGAGTGCCCCAGACTCTTTTATATAACCAACTAAATAATAATTAAATGCAGCGGAAAAGTAGTCGGCAGAGAGTGAAAAAACAGGAACAGCTACATTCAAATCCATGCTATCTGCCTCGAACAACACTTTTAATAGTGGCCCTATAAGAGCATAATTAGCTATACCAAAAAACACCGACAATAGAGATATTACAAGATATCTAGGCCAGAATTTTGAATATGGCTTTGCAAATGCAAGTAGTCTAAAAAAAGTATTCATAATTTGTTTGTCTCTTCGTAATCTATATATTCACCAATGTTGTTATCTACTATTTTTTTCTCTTCTCTCTCTATCTCTACTATTACATCTCCCTCTTTGTAACGAGACTCTTGTTCCCTTGCATATCTCTGTTGGTCTCTACCTATCTTCCCAAATTTGCGTTTAATCAACCAAGCTAGCATCAAAGGGAAAAACTTTCCAATGAGCCACACTATTAATACAAAAAATAAAATAAACGTTAAAAATCCTTCCATCCTTTCTAATTTAATCTGCGAATTTTTCCAGTTTCAAGATTTAACAATATATCTCTCTCCTGAACGTTACGAACTTTTACATATGAATCTCCAGTAGGCATTACAGGCGAATCTGGTTTAAGGCGATTCTTGTCGTTAAGTGGAGTAACTGGGTTACCATTAATTGTATAAATAATGGTGCGAACTCCAGTTCTTAATACCCAATATTTATTTGCACCTACCTCTATAAGTTCCGGAAAATCCTTTATTGTCTCCTCTACAGATATATCGTTCCAAGCCTCATATGGCAAAGCTAATCTATCATATAACCTAAGAGTATTATCTGCATGAAGCAGCATAATTGCGTAATCTCCATCGCTCTTAATATCATAAACTTTAGGGCCAAGCAAAATAAGAGAATCTACACTCTTTGGAAAAGGGTAAACAAAGCGCCCAGATCTATCTAGCAAATAAATTTTCTTTTGCGATGCAAAAAGCATCTGCAATTTACCATTGCGATTGTAGTCTACTTGCTCTACACTACCACATATTTGAGATTCAAAAGGCACTGCCCATAGCCCTTTCATATTATTGTCTAACAACCTAAGCCACAAATTTGGCAACTGTGTTAGGTATTCTTTATCTCCTGTATTAAAGTTTTTCAATTGAAAAGGGCCGGAAGGAATCTTCACAATTGTATCACTCTCCCACCCCAAAGCTTTTTCGATATTTACACCAGAAGGTTCGGGTAGCGCTTCTAAAGAATCGGCATAAGCAAAAAATTTTGAACCTACGCCACCATCTTCTTTAATGTGTAACTGAAATGCCGTTATCATCAAATTATTATCTGAAACTATGTTTTTGAATTCATTCTTTATCTCTTTCCTAAAAAACCCGATAAGTGAATCGGGCTGGACTGTTCCATTCATTACAATAGAAAGCAGAGTGTTCTCATTCCCCAGCAAATTACGTGCCTTGGTCTGTGATAGAAAATCTTCCATCGAAAAAGATAAGTAAGAATTTTTTGCAAACTCTTGAACCAATTTCTCTGGGCCTATAATAATCCATTTCTCGCCATAGAAGATTTTCTCTTCTATGGTTTGTTTAAAATAATCACCAAAAAGATGAGCTATATACCCTTTCTCTTTAAAATCTTCTGGAACCATATTAGGTTTCTCTTTGGTAAAAAATTTTTTAAAAAAACCAACTCTTTTACTATTAGATCTAATAATTGTTACACTTTCTAACTTCCCCCCATAAGGGATTATTGCACAAGAGAGTTCCATAGCATTTAGCGAAGAGAACCACTCCATTGCAACTCTCTCTTTCTCTCTATCTCCCTTTTTATAATACTCTTTAAATCGCGCAAAGGAGAGTATATAACTTGGAATCTCTTTCACTCCAATAGATAGTAGAGCAAAAGTATTGGCTGGAACAATTGATAAACTTTGGTTTGTGCTCCCTTTAGAACTCTCAAAAAGAGTTGAAAAATTTCCCCATCCCTTTTTATTCAAAAAACCACCCTCGGCCTCAATTGTAGTGGTGGAATTAGAAAAATGAAAAGCGCTCCAAGTAGAAAATCGCGATATAAAATCGGAGTATTTAAGATATTTCCTATCGGCAAAGCCAGAGAAAAGTTTGCCTACTTGTGCATGATTCAAAAACACAATAAGTTCAGAAGAGTAAGTTTTTGATAGTATTTCACTAAACTCCTCATTTTCTATAATAGAAACACCAGATTGTAAATGTCTTAAAGAAGATTCAAGTATAATTGACGAGGTAGAAGCGAGTAAAAAATCTTTATAAACAGAGAATTCGACATCTCGCCATTTATATATTGTTATCCCGTTATAGTCTCGCTTGTTAGAATTTAAACTCAATTGATTTACTATAAAAGCGATATTGGTACTATTCAAGTCTATAGACAACAAAGATGATATTTTATTTTTTGCCGAGTAATGAGAAGAGATTACACTCTCTAACTTCCTAAAATTAACCAAAGACTCTTCTCCCGAGAGCGAATAGAGTTGCTGTGCAAACATTTTAAGTGGCCCCTCCCCAAAAAAAAGAGCCCCAAATAGAGGGCTGTTATAAGAGATGCCACGATTGAGCGATTCAATACTAGAAAAGTAGAATAAAGACGAGGCATCAGATGGGATTGCACTAAATGCTCTTTCTGAAAGCATATCCTTATCGTCAACTCTTAAGCATCTATAATTCAATAGCATAATATAGGCAACTGAAATAACAGTTGCCATCAATATTATTATAAAAGCTTTTTGTCTTTTATTGTCGGTCACTCCCATAGAACTACAAAGCTATTAAAAATAAAAAAACCGACAAATATTAAAAACCATCTATATTTAGAGATTAATTCCCCATCTCAGAGAAGAATTTAATTCTCACTAATCTTATCTCTTCTTCTGTATAGCCTCGGCCTAGTTCATCTGAAGCCTCTTTTAAAGAATCGGTAGATGCCTCTGTTTTAAAATATTCGTAGATATCATCTACTTTATCGTCATCTATCGTTTGGCGAATATAGTAGTCTATATTCAGTTTAGTTCCTGAGTTCCCAATTGCCTCAATTTCTGTTAGTAGGTCGTCCATTTCCATCCCTTTAGATTCGGCAATATCTTCAAGTGGAAGTTTGCGATCTATACTAGTAATTATATAAACTTTATTTAACGATTTATTTGCAACAGATTTAATAATAAGATCTGATGGCCTTTCAATCTCGTTCTCTTCTACATATTTAGAAATTAACTCTAGAAACTCCTTCCCATATCTTTTGGCCTTACCCTCTCCTACCCCTTGACAATGTTTTAGCTCGTCTACCTCAATTGGGTAGTGAATAGACATGTCTTCTAGAGAAGTATCGTTAAAAATAACAAAGGGAGGTAGATTTATCTTCTTTGCCATAGACAAACGGAGCGACTTGAGCATAGCGAGAAGTATTGGATCGCCTGCGGTGGCACCCTGCTTTAAACCAGGTGACGAGATATCGTCATCTTCGGAATCATTTTCAAATTCTCTATCTTCTTTAAGCATCATAGTATATGGCTCTTTCAAAAACTCAAGGCCTTTATCTGTAATACTCAACAACCCATAAAGCTCAATCTCCTTATCTAGTAGGTGATGAATTATGCACTGCCTTATTACCGCCATCCAAAACTTATTGCCCTTAGAGATGCCTATGCCAAAAAGTTCATGATTATGATGGTTATAAGACTTAATGATAGAGTTGTTAACTCCTGAAAGGATATTAGCTATATGTTCTGCTTTAAACTGTTCTTTCATACCAGCAACTAAGTCTAATACCACTGATACCTCTTCTTTACCGTCGAATTGCTTCTTAGGAAATAAGCAGTTATCACATGACCCACATTGTTCTGTGGTATAATGCTCTCCAAAATAATTAAGTAGTACTATGCGCCTACATAAATTGGTCTCGGCATAAGCTACGGTTTCCAATAATAGTTGTCTACCAACTTCTTGCTCGGCAATAGGTTTGCCCTGCATGAATTTTTCTAGTTTCTGAATATCTTTATATGCATAAAAAGCAACGCATTGCCCCTCGCCGCCATCTCTTCCAGATCTACCAGTCTCTTGGTAATACCCCTCTAGGCTCTTTGGCATATCGTAGTGAATTACAAACCGAACATCGGGTTTATCTATACCCATACCAAAAGCAATAGTAGCAACAATAACGTCTGCCTCTTCCATAAGAAATTTATCTTGGTTCGAAGCCCTTGTAGAGGCATCTAACCCAGCATGATAGGGAAGTGCTTTTATCCCGTTAACCACTAGTAGTTGGGCAGTTTCTTCTACCCGTTTTCTACTAAGGCAGTAGATAATGCCAGATTTGCCCGCATTGTTTTTAATAAATTTAATAATCTCTTTATCGGGGTTAATCTTTGGCCTTATCTCATAATAAAGATTTGGCCTATTAAATGAAGATTTAAAAACCTGTGCTTGGATCATCCCTAGGTTTTTCTGTATATCACTCTGAACCTTTGGTGTGGCAGTTGCAGTTAGAGCAATAATTGGAGCTTTCCCTATTTCATCTACAATGGGATGAATGCGTCTATATTCTGGGCGAAAGTCATGCCCCCATTCAGAAATACAGTGAGCTTCGTCAACTGCATAAAAAGAGATCTTAATTTGTTTTAAAAGAGCTATATTTTCTTCTTTAGTAAGCGATTCTGGTGCAACATAAAGAAGTTTGGTTCTGCCGGCAAGCAAATCTTCCCTCACAGTTTGTATTTGAGATCTGTTAAGGGACGAATTTAGAAAATGCGCTACCCCCTCTTGTTCAATAACAAACCCCCTTATAGCATCTACTTGGTTCTTCATTAGCGCTATAAGAGGTGAAATAATTATTGCAGTTCCCTCCATCACTAATGCAGGCAGCTGATAGCAAAGTGATTTACCACCACCAGTTGGCATTAACACAAATGCATCATTCCCCTCTAATAAGTTTTTTATAATTGGCTCTTGAAGTGCTTTGAATGAGCTGAAACCAAAAAATCGTTTAAGTTCAAGGTGTAAAAACTCTGAATTTATTTGCATATAATATTGAGCGATAATCTAAGTAAATTTGTAAAAATAAGTTACCTTTGTCAATCTAAGTTATCTAATAGTTTTCTCATTACAAAATTTTCATGAACAGTTCTAAAGATGATATCCTTAAAATTGCGAAAGAGGTTATTGAAAAAGAGGCTTATGCAGTTGCTAACCTTGCTCAGTTTATAGATAATTCTTTTGCACAAATTGTAGAATTAATCTATAACAGCAAAGGAAGGCTCATTATTACTGGTATTGGTAAGAGTGCAATTATAGCTAACAAAATTGTTGCCACACTTAACTCAACAGGGACACATTCTGTCTTTATGCACGCCGCAGATGCTATCCACGGAGATTTAGGCATTATTATGCCTCAAGATATTGTTATGTGTATCTCTAAAAGTGGTAATACTCCCGAAATCAAAATGGTAGTTCCATTAATTAAGAGAATGGGAAACCCATTGATAGCAATGGTCTCTAATCAAACCTCTTTTCTAGCAGAGCACTCCAATTATATAATCAAAACCACAGTTGAGAGCGAGGCTTGCCCAAACAATTTAGCTCCTACTTCAAGTACTACTACCCAACTTGTTATGGGCGATGCTCTAGCAGTTTCACTTCTAAAAATGAGAGGCTTCTCTAGTCAAGATTTTGCAAAGCTCCATCCTGGAGGCTCTCTTGGGAAAAAACTATACCTTAAGGTAGCAGACCTCATTGACAAAAGTAACCAGGCATTTGTAAACAGCCAAGAGAATATCCAAAATACAATATTCAATATCTCTGCAAATCGGTTAGGCGCTACTGCAGTACTAGATAAAGAACATAATTTACTCGGCATTATTACAGATGGAGATATAAGAAGAATGTTAGAGAAAGGCTTTACACTTGACTCCCTAAAGGCGGTTGATATAATGACAAAAAATCCAAAAACTATAGAAATATCAGAACTTGCATATAAAGCTTTCACTATAATGGAAGAGAATAAAATAACATCTGTAGTTGTTTTGGAGAAAGGTATTTTTAAAGGTTTAATTCATATTCACGATATAATAAGAGAAGGAATAGTATGACAACATTTAATCCAAACGATCCTGGAGTTTCGAATGGCAATTATTTTGCCCTGCCATACTCTGTAGAAGAATCTAATATAATTATAATATCTGCTCCATGGGATGTTACAACATCTTACAGGCCTGGCACCCATCAAGGCCCCGAAGCAATCAAAGAAGCCTCTTTACAGGTAGATCTTTACGACGTAAAAATTAAAGATGCCTGGAAAGTTAAAATAGGGACACACCCTTTAGATGAAACTCTCTCTAAAAGAAATAAAAAAGCACGTAAACTTGCCGAGCAGGTAATAGAGCACTTAGAAGAGGGTAAAGAACTCCCTCAAGAGAGTGGGATTTTAGAGACTATTAATAAAGCCTCAGAAGAGTTAAACCAAGAGATCCAAGAGACCGCTATAAAATATATTAACCAAGGCAAAATAGTTGCGGTGCTAGGAGGAGACCACAGTGTACCTCTAGGAAACATACGAGCAACTGGCCAAAAATATGACGATTTTGGCATATTACATATAGATGCTCATGCCGATTTACGCGAGGCCTATGAAGGATTTAAATATTCTCACGCTTCAATTATATTCAATTCTCTGAATGAAGTTCCGCAAATATCGCAGCTTACACAGGTAGGCATTCGTGATTTTTGCCAAGAGGAGGCAAATATAATAAACAAAGACCCTAGAATACGTTGCTATACAGATATGGAGCTCAAACAAAATAGCTTCGAAGGCAAAAACTGGAAAAAACAATGCGAAGAAATTATTGCTACTCTACCTGCAAACATCTATATCTCCTTCGATATTGATGGTCTCTCGCCCGAACTGTGCCCCAATACAGGCACTCCTGTTCCTGGGGGAATAGGTTTTGGAGAAATAGATTATCTACTATGGATGCTTGCAAATTCAGGTAAGCGAATTATAGGCTTCGATCTTTGCGAAGTTGCTCCGGGAGAGAACAATGAGTGGGATGCAAATGTAGGAGCCCGAATTTTATATAAACTTTGCATCTATACTAATTATAATAACAATAAAATTAGCGACTTAAATCTAAGATAAAGAGCAATTTGCATGGAGTCAGTTTTCCCCCGAAAAAAAGCCATTAGAAGAAAGGGCATTCAAAGTACATTCAATGTACTAGTTAACAGCAATAGCTTTGGAGGTCTTTTTCTTATAGCCGTTACTCTTTTTACCCTAATTGCTGCTAATGTAGATTCTTTATCGGGTATACTAGATATTTGGAAATTAAAAGCAAATCTTGCCATTGGTAATTTCATCCTTGAGATGACCCTTCTACATTGGGTAAACGATGCCTTAATGGCCGTTTTCTTTTTTGTAGTAGGTCTTGAGATAAAAAGAGAGATGGTTGTAGGAGAGCTCTCTTCATTTAAAAAAGCATCTTTACCAATATTTGCAGCACTTGGGGGAATGATTGTTCCTGCAGCAATTTTCTACACAATAAACGCAGGAACTCCAAGCGAGAGTGGTTGGGGAATTCCTATGGCTACAGATATTGCATTCTCACTTGGTGTCATCTCACTTTTAGGAAAAAGAGTGCCAATTTCAATAAAAATTTTCCTTACTGCCCTTGCAATTGTAGATGATATAGGAGCTATTGTTGTTCTAGCTATTTTTTATCCTAGCCATGCCTTAAACCCAGAATTTTTAATGTATGCACTAGGTATAGTTACTCTACTAATATTGTTGAATAGATTGAACATCCATAATACTGCTGCCTACGTAATTCCTGGTATTATCTTATGGTATTTTGTTTATCAATCTGGAATTCACGCAACTATTGCTGGAGTTTTGTTAGCTATGTGTATCCCTTCAAAATCTCCAATTAATGAGGTAAGATTTTATGTAACAAGCAAATATTATTTAGAAAAATTTAAAGCAGCTAGTAATGGGCAAGTTAACATACTTGCAAACTCAAATCAGCTTGGCTTTATACACAAACTTCACAGCCAAGTAAGGCAAGTTAATCCGCTTATTAATAGATTTGAACATAGAATAAACCCCTATGTTACTTACTCAATAATGCCAATTTTTGCTTTTGCTAACTCGGGAGTTGTTTTTGATGGTCTACCCTCAATATCAACACTTTCCACCCTCTCATTTGGTGTGTTTTTTGGATTATTTATTGGCAAGCCCATTGGAATATTTATAGCAACTTTTATTGCAGTAAAATTAAAAATTGCAGAGCTGCCAGGCGACATTAAGTGGAGTCAAATATTTGCAGTAGGAATTATCGCAGGAATTGGTTTTACTATGTCAATTTTTATTAATAGCTTAGCGTTC
>CAZHHY010000029.1:0-14340 GCA_964532375.1 uncultured Muribaculaceae bacterium | reverse complement strand
CCGGAGCAGAAAAAAATGTACCAACAACTGTTCTTGAGATAATTGAGAATCAAAAAAAGATGGTTCATTTTATTAAGAAATCTATTGTGCCAATTAGAGACTTTGCTCTTGCGGTTGAATTAGATAAGAAAAAATACATGCAAGAACGGCATCTTAAATACTTTTTTGAAATAAAAGATATGTGCTTGAATCTTCTAGATACTTGTGAGTTTATTTTAAATTCTTTAGCCAGTAACTCTAATCTATTCTTCTCTATGCAAGGCCATAGAATGAACGAGGTAATGAAAACGCTTACAATTGTTTCAACAATCTTTATTCCGCTCACCTTCATTGCCGGAGTATATGGAATGAACTTCCATTACATGCCCGAACTAAGCTGGAAGTATGGCTATTTTGGTGTTTCTATATTAATGCTTATTATAGTTGTGACAATGATTGTCTACTTTAAAAAGAAGAAGTGGTTCTAGCATGTTTTAAATCATTTGTTTGATAATATAGATAATAATATACCGTAACTTAGCCAGATTATATTTACTTAAACTCAACTCACTTATATTGATTAAGAGATGAAAAAAAATTATTTAATTTTAATTTTAATGTTACTTACTGGCATTGGGTGCTATGCCCAGCAAGACAAAGTATTAAAGAGGAAAGTGGCAATTGGTAGGTTCTCTAATGAGACTCAATATGCCAAAAGTGTTTTTTATGACAAAGATAATGACCCTGTGGGTAAACAAGCCTCGGACATTCTCTCTGCAAGGCTTGCTGCTTCTGAAAAATTTTTGTTTATTGAACGCCAAGATTTTGACAAGATTGTAGCTGAGCTTAATACCGGCGGTGGTGTCTCTCAAAAAATTGGTGCCGATTATTTGATAATTGGTTCAATTACCGAGTTTGGCAGAAAAACGGTTGGAAATCAAAAGGTTTTTTCTAATAGCAAAGAGCAAATTGTAGAGGCGGCGGTAACTGTGAGGTTGGTAGATGTATCTACTGGCCTAATTATTTATAGCGGAGAGGCTAAGGGAGAGGCTACTGCCGAGGATAAGAGAGTTATGGGCTTCGGTAAAACAGCCGACTATGACGCAACTCTTGCAGACAAAGCAATCTCGGCAGCTATAACAAAGTTGGTAGAGAACATTATAAATAAATGTATGGATAGTCCGTGGAAAGCCTATTTGCTCTCTGTAGAGGAGGATGTTTATATAATGAGTGGGGGCAAAACTCAGGGAATTGAGGCTGGAGATGAGTTTTCAATCATAGAAAAAGGGAAGTCTGTTAAGAACCCGCAAACGGGTCTGTTAATTGAGTTGCCCGGCAAAGTTGTTGCTACAATTAAAGTTATTCAAACTTTAGGTGATACTCCAGAAAGTGAGGTCTCTATGGCATCTTTAATAGATGGCAGCATAGATACAGCCCAATTAGAAAAATACTACATTACCCAAAAAAAATAATATTATGAGAAAGGTTTTATTTATGGTAATTGCAATATTTGCTTTAACCTCTTGTGGCCCTAAAATGTACAGCACAAGACAGGCCGGGAAAGATAATGTCTCTTATGTTATTGTTTTAACGGCGGGGCAAAAATATACAAATGTTGTAGTTGAAATAGATGGGCAGGCATACCCAGTAGAAAAAGTTTATAAAGAGAAAGCGGCCAGAAAGGCTCCGCAAATTATTATAGAGCCTGGTAAACACAATGTTAAAGTTATCTCTAATGGCCAGATAATTACCAATGAAGATATTTTTATAGCACTGCAAGAAACTAAAAAAATTGTACTTCAATGAAAAAGATATTTTTGATATTAGCTTTAGGGTTTGCGGTTACGGCATGTACTGTAACTAAACCATTGTATGATTGGAAAGGTTATGACGATGCTGTTTATGCTTATACAAAAAACAGTAGTGAGCAGAGTGTAAACAATTTAATTAAGGTTTATACTAAACTAATCAATAATTCTGGAGGTTCTAGGAATGTACCCCCTCCAGGAGTTTGTGCCGATTATGGATATATTCTTATTCAAAAAGGTGAAATTGCTAAGGGCAAAGAGTTACTAGTAAAAGAGACTGTTCTGTATCCTGAGTCTAAGCCATTTATTGATAGGGTTTTAAAAAGATTTGAACAATGAAAAAGTTAATTTATATATTTATTCTAGCTATAGTAGTAACTAGTTGTGCTCCAACTCTGCCTACAAAAATGGCTACTTACAAAAATCTTTATGAAGAGAAACCTCTCTCCATTTTAGCTTTACCTCCAATTAATAGAAGCACCAAGGTAGAGGCAAAGGAGTTGTTTTACAGTTCTCTAGCTGTACCATTCACTCTTAAGGGTTATTATGTGATGCCTCCGCTTTTGGCCATGGAAATTTTAAAAGAAGAGAGTGCATATGATGCCGAGATGTTTATCAATAGTTCAATGAAGCGAGTAGGAGAGCTCTTTGGGGTAGATGCTGTTCTTTTTACCACTATTCATGAGTGGACAAAAACAGCAATTGCTTCACAAATAAGAGTTAAAATTGAGTATATGCTTAAATCTGCTAAAACTGATGAAATCCTGTTTAATAGAATTGGAGACGTAACACTGAGTACAGCCATGAACACTGGCAACGTATTTGCCGATCTAATTGGCGGAATGGTATCTACCGCTTTAACTAAAGAGATAGTGGTTGGCCGAAATTGCAATATTTACACTTTAGGTGATATACCCGCTGGTAAATACAGCCCCAACTTTGGACAGGATAGTCAAGAATCTGCACAACCAAAAGAGTTCAAAGCCACAATTAACCGCTAGTGCTAACAAATTGTTCTTGGTGATTCATAGGGTTTAATGATTTTATGGATTTCGAGGATTCAATTCCACGAAAATTGCAATATTGGTGGATTGTAATCCAGTTTTTTAGTATATTTGATTGAAAAATAATTTCAGTCATGATAAAAAGAGAGTTAGAGACTATAATTAAGTCTAAGCTTAATAGTGGTAAAGCAATTATACTAATGGGAGCCAGGCAAGTTGGAAAAACAACTTTGATTAAGAATATTTTTCAAGACAGGAGCGATATGTATTGGCTCAATGGAGACGAACTAGATGTTCAAGAATTATTTGAAAATATTTCATCTACTCGTTTTCAACACGTATTTGCAGACAAGAAATTTATTGTGATTGACGAGGCTCAACGCATAAAAGACATTGGGTTAAAACTAAAGCTAATAATAGATCAAATACCAGAAGTGCAAATTATTGCCACAGGTAGTTCATCTTTTGATTTGGCTAATGAGATTAATGAACCTCTAACGGGTAGAAAGTGGGAATACAAAATGTACCCTATTTCATTTGCCGAGATGGTTAAACATCATGGGTTATTGGAAGAGAAAAGATTGATTCCGCATCGGGTGGTCTATGGATATTACCCCGATGTGATAAATAATAGAGGGAGTGAAAAAGAGATACTAAAACAACTATCAGATAGTTATCTGTACAAAGATATTTTAATGTGGGAGCAGATAAAAAAGCCCGAAAAATTATTAAAATTGTTGCAAGCAATTGCTTTTCAAATTGGTTCTCAGGTTTCCTATTCTGAGTTAGGGCAAATTGTGGGTCTAGACACTAAAACAGTAGAGAAATATATTGTTCTTTTAGAGCAGTGCTACGTAATTTTTAGATTGGGATCATTTAGCCGAAATTTAAGGAATGAGCTAAAAGCTAGTAAAAAAATCTATTTTTACGACAATGGTATTCGCAATGCTGTTATTGCAGATTTTTCTTTGGCCGAGACCAGATTAGATATAGGGTCTTTGTGGGAAAACTTTATAATCTCTGAAAGGAAAAAGAAAATAGAGTACAATCTACTATGGAGGAACAGTTGGTTTTGGCGCACTACCAGTCAAAAAGAGATTGACTACATAGAAGAGGGCGATGGCAAAATAAGTGCTTTTGAATTTAAATGGAATGCTTCGGCAAAATACAAAGTGCCTAATCAGTTTCTAGAGAGCTATGCTGGCAGTACTTTTTCGGTTATTACACCTAAAAACATAGAAGCCTTTTTGCTAAATAGTTAGACCCTGTAACCATTTTTTAGTGGGCTAAATCTACACGAACTCCATTTTTCCAATAGCAAGGTTTGTATCTAGCAGGCACATCTCCAACAGAACCAGCTACGTATATGTCATTGCCATCAATATAAATACCGTAGGCTTGTGCATTATCTTCAAGATCTATGCGCTCTCCATTTTTCCAATAGCAAGCTGTATGAGCCGTACTATTTGAATTAAATTTATTGTAAAGCCCTACAGCATATACATCTGCCCCAGATACAGTAATTTGGTTAACCTCTCCATAAAGTGCTTCCAGTATTACAGGATTGGAATTTTTCCAGTACATAGGCAGGCCAATTAACCCTCCAACATAGCTATTATTCTCTTTATCTACATAAATAGAGCTTACGCCTCTTAGCCATGCGCTATTAGATAGAGGAAGTTCAATTAATGTTGAACCGCCATTCCATAAAAATGGTGTTTTAAATGCTACGGTTTTTCCACTCTCTTGAGTAACCAATTCGCCGAAACAGCCTGCAAAATAGGGTTTATCTTCTACAAGACACATTGTAATTATTGCTCCAAGAGCAGAAGTGTCCATCTTTACTAACTCATTACCTTTATGATAAAACAGCTCTTCTCTTTCGGTTATAAGGCGTTGGTCAAATTTATATGTTTCTACTTTCCCTGTTAATGATTTATGTACATAAGTAATTCTATTTTGCTCATCTACAGAGCCCTTGTAAATGTACCCTTGAGATAAAGCAGTAGTAAAAGCAGAGGAGTCGCTCTTGAAAGAGTCTATCCAGTATACAGTACTAAGCTTGCTGTCTAAGTTTTTCCACCCACTCACAAGTACTTGCCCATTATTCACAACAATAGAGTATGCCCCAGAACAATTGGTAAATTTATTGCTGTTTTTATTCTCTTTTTCGCAGCTAATAATTAGAAAAGAGATAATAAGAAGTAGAAAAGCTCTATAGATTTTCATAATATTGTAAATGTTAATAAATTACATTAGCAAATTTAGCAACATTAGCAAAATTTTCTAAATTAAAGCGTTCTATTTGTGGGAATAAAGATAAGCATTAATTACTAATATGAACAATTGCGATAATGGCTACTTTTTTGCTCTATAATCCCAAGGGGCAACTGGTTTGGTGTCGTACCAGAGGCCTCTTCTTTTTTCGCGGGCTTTCTTTTCTAACGCCCTGTAATGTGGAGATTGATCGTAGCGTTTAAAGTGCCAGGCCATACCCTGTTCAATCATATTGGCACCTACATCTTTTACAGTTTGAGTGCTCACAATTACAACATGCCGCCCCCAACCATCTGTAGATTTAACATCTACCACAACAGTTTTTCCTAAAACCATTTTTGAGAGAGCCTCCTTAGAGACAGTGCTATAGGGCTGCTTTTTCTCTGGAGCATCTATTCCATAGAGCCTAAACCTTAACTTAAGCTCATCTCTATTCACAGCCGTAAAAGTGTCTCCATCTGCTATATGAGTCACTTTCACCCTAAACCTCTGAGCAAAAGCTCCTGTTGGTGTTAGCAAAACAACAATTAGCAATATTTTTACAATATGCTTTTTAAATAGGACTATTTTCATTTTGAAATAATTTCTACAAAAATAGCTATTTTAATTTCATCGCCGTGGTTTTTGGCGCTGCTTGAGTGAGTTTTAATCAATTCTAGTAACTTTGCCTTCACAATAATTTGCCCAGCCACTATAATCTTATTTTTATGACTTATTCACAATTTATAAAAGAGACAAGTAGAAAGCTTTCTGAGTTATATCCAGAGAGAGAGGCTATTGCTATAGCAGCTAGGCTGTTGCAGCATTTTTGCGAGATTAGTTCTTACGAACATTTGGTAGAGCCCTTTGGGGCAATTGCGCCAGAGGTTGTGCCTATTTTAGAGGTTGCTGTTTCTGAGCTGGCCGAGGCTAGACCTTTGCAGTATGTTATTGGCTGGCAGGAGTTTTGCGGTTTGCAAATTGTGGTAGAAGAGGGGGTATTAATTCCCCGCCCAGAGACAGAAGAGCTTGTTATGTGGGTTGCCGAGGTTGTCCAAGGCCCAGAGTTATTGTGCCAGACAGAGAATTCGCTCAAAATATTAGACGCAGCAAGTGGGTCTGGTGCTATTGCGTGTGCACTTGCAAGCAAATTGCCACAAGCCAAGTTGTTTGCTTGTGACATTTCGGATAAGGCTCTTGAGATTACCGCTAAAAATTTAATTAGTTGCAGTTTCCAAAGTGCTCATGTATTTAAGTGCGACCTGCTACATAACGCTGCCCAAACTGTTCGGCAAAATATTGATTTTTTAGATATCATTGTTTCTAACCCCCCTTATGTGACTGATTTAGAAAAGCTACAAATGAGACCCAATGTTTTAAAATACGAACCACATGAGGCTCTGTTTGTGCCAGATGCCAACCCCCTTCTTTTTTACAGAGCTTTGAAAGATTTGGCTCTAGAGGTGTTGCTCCCAGATGGAGCCATATTTATGGAGATTAATGAGCAGTTCGCAACTGAAACAGCCGCCCTCTTTTCAAATGAACATTTCTCCAAAGTAGAAATTCGTAATGACATCTTTGACAAACCCAGAATGATAATGGCTGTGAGGAGCTCATAAGACCATCTGGTTTCTATAAGTACCTACAAATCAATTGAAGAGAAAAAACTCTCTCAAAGCTTTAGAAAGCTTTGAGAGAGTTTTTTTTGTTTTATCTTGAAATCTACACCAAGACAGGGAGGCACACGGCGGTGACTACGATAGAGTTCCTCATTATCAAGAATATAACTTTACTAATACCCCAATTATAGGCCTATTAGAAAAGCTAACTACCATTTAATAAGATAGTTGCGTAAAGTCATCGCTAAAATATTTCTTGTAGTGCTTTGCGGAGTTTCCGAATTCTAACTATCTTATTTAGTGGCTAATAGTTCAAAGACAAACAGAGCAGATCTTTTCACACTCGTAAAAATAAATAGGCAAACAGTTTTTAAAATGAATTTTTTAATTAGTTTTGCACTCAAGAAAACAGATGAACAGAAATTCTAACATACAATCATGGTGGTGGCACAACTCTAGTAGATTTGTGAGCACACCTATGTTTGAATGGTAAGAGTATTATGATTTAGAAATTAAATTTATAAATATATCTAGCCCGGTGCTCACGCTCCGGGTTTTTTTGTGCCCATTCGGGAGTAAACAATCAATTATAATAAGTCAAGTAAATAAATTCAAAACGAATTAATAGTCAATCAACTAATAAATAACGTTAAAATCAAAAACGATGAACGCAACAAAAAAATTTATGCTTGCCGAAAGCGAAATTCCTAGAGAATGGTATAACATTGTGGCCGATATGCCCAACAAACCAAAGCCTCTGCTTAACCAACAAACTAGAGAGCCACTTCAACCACATGAGATAGAAGGATTGTTTGCGAAAGAGTTGGTTAAGCAAGAGTTTTCGGGAGAGCGATGGATAGATATTCCAGAAGAGGTGCGGGAGTTGTATAAAATGTACCGGCCTACTCCGTTGGTTAGAGCCTATGCATTAGAGAAAGCGTTGGATACTCCTTCAAAGATTTTTTATAAAGATGAGAGCGTTAGCCCAGTTGGTTCTCACAAACTAAATACTGCTTTAGCTCAGGCCTACTATAATAGCATGCAGGGTATTACTCATTTAACTACCGAAACTGGTGCTGGCCAGTGGGGGAGTGCTATGGCAATTGCTTGTGGGTATTTTAATCTTGAATTAGAAGTATTTATGGTTAAACAGAGTTATGAGCAAAAGCCCTATCGTAAATTTGTGATTGGAACATATGGAGGTAAAGTATATCCATCTCCAAGTGAAAGAACTTGTTATGGTCGCAAGGTTTTAGAGAGTGACCCTAATTGCAGGGGAAGTCTAGGAATGGCTATTTCTGAGGCAGTTGAGGCTGCTGTATCAAAGCAAAACAGACGATATACATTGGGTAGTGTGCTGAACCATGTGCTTTTGCACCAGACAATTATTGGGCTTGAGGCAGAAAAGCAAATGGAGATGGCAGGCGAATATCCAGATAAGGTAATTGCCTGTTTTGGAGGCGGGTCTAATTTCTCTGGGATTGCTTTCCCTTTTCTAAGACATGAACTTGATGGGAGTAATAAACTCAATGGAAATAGAAAGGTTAAACTTATTGCTGCCGAACCAGGGGCATGCCCAAAACTGACCAAAGGGAAGCTAGAGTATGATTTTGGAGATAGTGCAGGTATGACGCCGTTAATTCCTATGTACACTTTAGGTCATGAGTTCCAACCAGAACAGATTCATGCCGCTGGCCTTCGATATCATGGGGGTGGGCAACTTGTGAGCCAGCTAAAAAGTGACGGGTTTATAGATTCATGTGCAATAGATCAGTTAGAAACTTTCAATGCGGGGTTGTTGTTTGCCCGTACAGAGGGGATTATTCCTGCTCCAGAGTCTACCCATGCAATTGCTGCTACAATACGCGAGGCTCTAAAAGCGAAAGAGGCTGGCAAGAGCGAAGTGCTTCTGTTTAACCTCTCTGGCCACGGTATGTTAGATATGGCCTCTTATGAAAAATATATCTGAAACGGGTTATTTAAAGCAGAAATAACCAGGAATAAGATCGGCTTGGAATTGGTGTATAAGGTCTCCTTTAGATGAGTACCTGTACACCACTCCTTTTTGTGTGTAATCTATTGCATCGCTCACATAGATATCTGAATTGATAGGGTCTATTCCCAGCCCATAAAAGAGCTTCCCACCTTCTGGTATAATCATTTCAACTACAGGAGACTCAGAATTCAGTAGAGTTACTTTGCAAATTCCTCCCATAGACACAGAGCCACCCCATGCTCCATTTATGAAATAGAGACTCTCTGCTAACCCATCTTTGCAGAGCTTGGTTGGAGAAGATTCATCTGTGGGAAGTTCATAGATATAATCTATTTTGAAGATGCTGGTTTTTATGCGAGTAAGCGTTGCGGTGACTTGCCCTGCAGGAGTGCCTGCATATCCACCGTCGCTAAGTACCCAAATATTGTTAAACTTATCTGCAACAATGCTGTTGGGTTGCATTGTTACCTCTAAGGAGTCTACTACGGAGTCTGTACGAGTATCAATTTTATAGACTTTTTTTTGAAAAGACCAACTGGTTGTGTATATGTAGTTGCCAACACTAGCCATCATCTCTGTTGATTTGCCAACTTTTATCTCTCCTTTTTTTGCTAAGGTGCTAGGGTCTACTATTGTGATAAGAGGGCTATGTAAATCTGTAATATATAATTTATTGTCACCAGCTTTTTCAATGTAGCGGGGTGAATTTAATCCTGTTATAGATCCAATATATTTAAAAGTAGTAGTGTCAATAACCTGGATTTTTCCTGAGTTATTTACCACTACATACCCTTTGCCATCTATAATATTCATAGATTGGCACACATCGCCTAGTGGAACATTGTTGGCGGCATAGAAAATTTGATTGGTTACGGTTTTTTTATCTATGTCATAATAGCTCAAAGAGGCATTGCCATACATAAAGTTGCCCTCGTTACATACAAATACTCCCCTTGTGTATTGAGGTACTAAAGGGTCTGGTATTGGGTTTTCTTTTTTGGTGCAACTTATTGACAAAAGAATTATTAAGATGAAAGTAGGCAATTTTTGAATAAACGAATTATGCAAATGGTTGTTAAGTTGCCTATTGACTACCGTATTTAGTTTTTGGGAGTAAAAAATCATATTGAATATTTTAAATTAAATATCTAATCTTAGTGTGAACGAAAAGTTGGTGCCGGGCATTGCTCTCCATAGAATTGCTTGGTATTGTGTGTTAAAGAGATTCTCAACTTCTAATAGTGCTGTTACTTTTTTTGTAAAAAGTGTGAGTTCTTTTTTTAGAGAGAGGTTGTGTAACCAGTAAGAGGGGAGAGTGTGCCGAGTTTTTTCGTTGCTAGAGGTGGTAAACCGTTCGCCTGTATAGGAGCTGTGCCAATTAAGCGAGTAGCCGCTGTAGTTCAAAGAGATAAAGAGATTGCCTTTATGGACTGGAATGTAAATGAGCTGTTTGCCTTTTGACTTATCTGTTACAGTGCTAGAGTTGTTTTCCATTGGTTTTTGGTTAGTTGTGTGGGTGATTGCCCAGTTGGCGCGAGTCTCTATTTTTAGGCCATTTAGTGCATCTTGGAAATTATGAGTTGCACTAATATTAAACTCGGCACCCCTAACAAATACCTCTTTTAAATTGGAGGCGCTCCAGTAGCGGAATTCTCCTGGTCTCCAAATAATCCAGTCGTTTATGTGTGATAGATAGCCTGTTACAATTGTATGCCAGTTAGTATAACTAGATTCGCTGGTAGAGCCTAGCTCAAAGGAGAGATCGCCGGTGTAGCCTCTTTCGGGTTTTAAATCTGGATTGCCACCAGGTAGCCAATAAAGATCGTTTAGGGTGGGTAAGTGATAGTTGCGAGTAGCATTTATTTTTACGGATGCCCATTTTGTTAGTAGGTACTCTATACCAATAGATGGCATAATTGGTGTGAACTCGCCATCTGTAAGTTCTTCTCTTATTAAGAAATAGCCGTTTACCCTGCCTAGCCCTTTGTAGTAAATAGATGCCGAAGCACCTGATTCTGTGCGAGTTGCTTTGTATCCTTCTTGCGTTATGTGGTTTAGGGTTTTAACATTATAGAAATTTAAAGAAGCATCGCCCTTTAATAAAAAATTATTAGAGAGGGTATAGTGCATGTTGTAGCTGTTCTGCAACGAGTTTGCTTTGCTACGGGAATCTACATTTGTAAATTGCCCCATATCTGTTTTGTTGGCTAAGAAGTAATCCATTCTATTATTTGAGAACCCACTAGTTAGAGAGTGACGGTATCTAGCGCGAACTCTCTCCCAAACAGCGCTATAACGAGTTTCGGCATCTTTTTGGTGCTCTTCTCTCCCACTCCCCTCATAGGACATTATAGTAGGTAGGTTCCTGCTAGAGCCTAAATACCAGAAACTCTGCATAAGCTTGTCACCTGCAGCTAGTTTAAGAACTAGATTTGCTGCAACTCCAGTTCGGGTATATTGTGCATTTTTTTGAATGTCGGTTCTGTTTGGCAGAACTGCTGTGTTTTTAAATTTAAAATTGTTACCGGCTTCTTCATAAATGTAGCGTACTTCGCCTGCTATGTGGGTGTTGCCTGCCCCGGCAGAGACCATAGTCCCAAGGTTTTCAAAACTTGCAGTCCTTTGAACCAGAGATAGTCGCGGCTTCTGTTTCTTGGCGTGAACACTGCTTTGGAGGTGTATACTACCCCCGAGTGCGCCGCTCCCCTCCACAAGGGAGCTTCCGCCATGGAAAATTTGGGCCTTATCTATCATCCAAATAGGAAGTTGTGAAAAATCTACTTGCCCTAACATTGGGTTGTTAATTTTCAATCCGTTCCATTTGACTTGGGTGTGCGATGGTGCTGTGCCTCTAAAAGAGACTGTGGCCATAGATCCCATTCCGTAGCTTTTTACAAAAACGGGAGTCTCTCTAGAGAGCAGCCCGGCCAGCGAGCTGTTCACAGATTGAGAGAGAAGTACAGAGTCTATCTCTGTCTTTGTAATTGCTATGCTCTTTTCTATTCTTATGGCAGAAATTTTTGCAGCTCCCAGTTTGCGAGTACTATCTTGCGATACTGTAGTTTGAGAGGTAGCAGAAAAGAGCGCAGCGCAGTGCGCTACAAATAAAATGGCCGGTAACAATTTTTTTAAATTAATCACACTAACTAATTTTAATGAACAGTCACACTCTTTAAAAAGTATTTAACTAAAATCAAATTCTATATGAGTTTCTAGTTAGAGTGATTGGCTCTTAATGATATTGCGCCACATACTTCGGTAGAGGTTTCCCCTAACCAGCCGGCTTCTTGGTTAACACCAGTGTAAACCTTAATAAAATCAATTGCTTTTAGCTCTACTGGTTTTCCAGCTTTGTCTATAGCATTAGAGATGTCGAATTTACTTGAGTTTTTGGTGTCGTTATCGCCATCTATGGCTAATGGGTATTTTGCCGAGTAGTTATCTACATAACCCCACTCAAAATCACCTACTACCCAAAAGCCGGTATCTGGGTTTTTAATTGCTGTTCGTGGCAAGAGTGTCCCGGTAAATTTTATTGTCTCTGGTACCCCCTCGGCGTAAAA
This sequence comes from uncultured Muribaculaceae bacterium, assembly GCA_964532375.1. GTDB lineage: Bacteria > Bacteroidota > Bacteroidia > Bacteroidales > UBA932 > Bact-08. The sequence goes on along the minus strand of CAZHHY010000029.1, from coordinate 2,115 downwards.
TAAAGGATAGTAACACTGTTTATGAAAAGTGATTGCATGCAAAAAGCCTACACCCATGTTATCACGCCATTTGATCTCTTCTGCAGTTTCTGTTTGCGAGGGTTTGTAGTATGTGAGAGCGTAGTTGAGTATTGTTTGAGGATGGCTGTGGGCGCTTCCTTTAAGTTCGAACCACTCATCGGAATCTGGCATTCCGTTTCCGTTGGCATCGTATGCTACCATTACTATTCCTGGTTCTGAACTGCCTTTAAAAGCATTGCCATGAATAACAAAATCGTCTCCTTGCCCATTCATTACAGTATGATCGAATTTAAAGGTAATGTAACCACCATAACCTCCAAGAGAGACTATCCCTTTTTTGCCTACAATTGTTTGTGCGCTCTCTGGGTTGCCTGGTGCTTTGTTTATATGTTGCCCAGGTGCTGGGCGGTACTCTATTACTTTAGAGATCCATTTAGAAGATTTTTCACCTGGGCCTGCAATTGCGAAATATTTAAGACTCACAGAGTCGCTACCGCTAATATTGGTTACCTTAAGAGTAATGTTATATTCTCCACCCTTTTCAACGAATAAAGCTAGTGTAGGTAAATTATTAAGAACGTCCTTTCCATTAACTATCCATTGATAATTACCCTCTTCTAAATTACTTATTGCAGTAAGGGTTAAGCCCGAGCCCACAGCTATAGTAGAAAGGTTTTCGGGAGCTTCAATTTTAGATATTGACGGTACTGGTGGTGCAGGAACTTGGTCTTTTTCGCATGAAGTTGTTAAGCCGAGTATTAATACTGCCGCCACTATAAATATATAATTGCCTAATTTAGGTAAATTGTTATTTGAAATATTCATGATATTTTATTAAACACGTAGATTAGTAAGATTATAGACTTTTATAAGAACAATTAAAATGGGATTAATTAAATAAAATCATTGACGGAAACCAGAAGTGTTCAAAAGTTATACGTTTAACCTCGGCACCTGTTTTGCCATTGAAGATTACCAATCTGTTGTCGCTAAAACTATCACCCCAGCCGTCCTTGACATATGTTGCAACTACGTTATCTGTAGCGGGGTCTACTGCAATAGAGGCTCCGTAAAATGCATCATCGGCTTTGCCTGTTGCAAATACTTTATCTAACGAGCTCTCTTGTCCAGGAATGTATTTGTAGATTTGATTTCCGCCACCCCATGCACCAGCTTTAGTAAAATAGAGTGCATTTTCTTTGTAAGAAGCACATAATGAGCCAGCGTTCCATGCTCCCCAGCTATTGTGAATTTTTATAGTAGATGGCAAGGGATACTCTGTTGTTGCAAGGGTTATTGGGTCTATTTTAACCAATGTGCTCTTTTTTTTGGATGCCCAAACTGCGCCGTCTTTTGTACGTGCAAACCCAACTTCAATTCCTTCTATTGTTTTTTCTAATTTCAAAGTTGTAGCATCGTAAATGAGAGCTCCTTTTGTTTGAGATATTACAAAAATGAATTTATCATTGGCGTAGACTCCGCCACACTGTTTGTTGCTCACCTCTTCTAAACCAGGTAGTACTTGACCTAAAGAGAGTGGATTCAAGTTTAGTTTGTACGCACCTTTGCTTGTTGTTAGTACGCCGAATTGGTTACTTACAGCAGTAAAGGCTCTGCCGCTTATGCTGCTCTCAAGTGTGAGTGACCCTTTCTCTTTCATTGTAGAAGCATCGGCCACTACAATTGATCTTCCCATTTTAGAGATTATATAAAGGTTACCGCCCTGTACAGTTCCGTATTGGGTGGTTGTGCCGAGTTCTAATCCTGGGTTGTTTGTTTTGAATATGTCTAAGTGCTGAGTGTTAGTATTCAAGTTGAAGTAGTTAACGCTGCCGTTTTCGTGCCCGAACCAACCTTCGTTTACAATTAAGATCCCTTTATAGTATTTCTTTACTGTTATAGTTACCTCTTTGATTGCTGTTCCAGCTTCATTCGTAGCTTGGTAACTTAGTGAATAAACACCCTCTTCCTTTGGATCAAAAATGAAGTTTGGCTCTGTAGAGACCACATTGTTATTTACTTTCCATTGGAAGGTTGTTCCCACTTGAGCAAATTGTGTTGGGGCAAGCTTTAGACTGCTACCTAGAGTGATAG
>CAZHHY010000028.1:0-14400 GCA_964532375.1 uncultured Muribaculaceae bacterium | reverse complement strand
AAATAGCACATTGATATCTAAAAAATTAGAGGGAAAAACAGTTGTTGTTTCTGGGCTATTTTCAATACCAAGAGAAGAGCTAAAAAAAATTATTGAACTGCACTCTGGTAAGAATGTTAGTAGTATATCGGCAAGCACTTCATATTTGATTGCTGGTGAAAAAATGGGACCTTCAAAACTGAATAAGGCCAAAAGCCTAGGAATCAGCATACTAACCGAAGAAGATTTTTTTAACTTTATCAAATAAATCCTTAACTTTGATGTTTATTTTGCTTTATAACAAGTTGTATTAAAAAATATTTAGATGAAGAAGATAATTGTTTCAAACAAAGCTCATTACATTGGGGTAAATGACAGAAAGAAAAACCTTTTTGAAAATAACTGGCCATTACCTTATGGCGTTTCATACAACTCCTATCTTATTGCCGACGAAAAAACAGCACTTATAGATACGCTGGAATTTGGTTCAAAAGATGATTACTTAGAAGAGATAGAGGCCATCTTACAAGGAAAAACCTTGGATTATCTTATTGTTAACCATATGGAGCCAGATCATTCAAGTATGATTGGTTGGCTTATTAAGAGTTATCCACAAGTTAAAATTGTTACTAATAGCAAAGCATTTAAAATGCTAGATGCATATTACGGGGTTAATAAAGACTCTCTGTACGAAGTTAAAGAGGGTGATGTGCTAGATCTTGGTTACCATAAGCTCAAATTTGTAATGACCCCTTGGGTACATTGGCCAGAGACTATGATGACCTACGATATGACAGACTCAATGCTCTTTTCTTGCGATGCGTTTGGCTCTTTCGGAACCTTAGATGGAGGCATTTTCGACGACGAAATCAATTTTTCTTTTTTTGAAGATGAGATGAGGCGTTATTATTCAAATATAGTTGGCAAGTATAGCCACATGGTGCAAAAAGCATTTGACAAACTAAAAGGAGTTCCAGTAAAATTTGTATGTCCTTCTCATGGCCCAGTTTGGAGAAAAAACCCAGAAAAGGCCATTGAATTATATAACAAATGGAGCCTTCATGAAGCCGAAGATGGGGTTGTTATTGCCTATGCCTCTATGTATGGCAATACCGAAAAGATGGCAGACTACGTTGCAAGATTAATTGCAGAGCAAGGTGTTAAAAATATTCGCATTTATGATGTTTCTAAAACTCACGCCTCTTATATACTTAATGATATATGGAAATATAAAAGCGTAATTCTTGGATCTAGTGCCTATAATTCTGGAATGCATCCTATGATGCAGCATCTTTGTAACGAACTAGAGGTGTTAAATCCTAAAAATAAAAACTATGCTCTTTTTGGATCTTACAGCTGGAGCGGAGGTGGGCTAAAATCTCTGATACCGTTTGCAGAAAAAATGTCTTGGAATAGAGTGGCCGATCCTGTAGAAGTTATGGGGTCACCTAAAATTAGCGAGATGGAAGGATTCAAAGAGATTGCAAATAAAATATTGTAGTATATGGAAATTGGCAAAAAACTCATCATTGAAAAGATAGTTACCGAACAAGAGACGGCTGCCCATTATGGCTCTGGCTTGCTAAACGTGTTTGCTACCCCAGGCATGATTGCATTGATGGAAAAAGCAGCCCATCTATTAGCAAAGCTATCGTTACCTCAAACGCAAGATACAGTTGGCATAGAGATACAGGTAAAACACACCAGAGCAACTCCCATGGGAGCAAAAGTTTCGGCCGAGGCTATCTTAACTGCTATAGAAGATAAAAAATTAACATTCAGCATAAAGGCATTTGACGAATTGGGCGAGATAGGGCATGGTACTCACGTAAGGTACATCATTAATCCTATTAAATTTATGGAGAAAATATCTTGAAAAGATATGATAATATAAAACATACCTATCAAAGGGTTTTAAAATTTTTAATCTCAGATATATGGCATTTAGATCTATCTGAGCTTAGCATTATGCGCTCTCGTATGATTAAGTATCTTAAAGTACTAATCATAACTATTAAAGGATTCACAAAAGATAATATTGGGCTTCAAGCTAATTCACTAAGTTACTTCTCTGCAATGTCTGTTGTTCCCTTTGTTGCAATTATGTTTGCAATAACAAATGGATTTGGAGCAGGCCCTAAATTAGAAGAACTTATATTCACTTACTTCGAAGGAAATGAAGATGTTATCACGTATATTTTAAGCTTTGCAAACAACATAATTGAAAGGGGCAAGAATGGACTCTTTGGATTAGTGAGTTTTCTATTCTTACTCTCAACTATAGTTTTCCTTATGCTTAACATAGAGCAAGCATTTAACGAAATATGGAAAGTTGGAACAGGGCGCTCATTTAAAAAAAGGATTATTTATTATTTTACCCTAATAATTATCTCTCCCTTTGTTATTTTTATCTTTTTAACCCTAGGACTAATTTATTCAAAAGTACTCGATATTGTTGGCTTAGAAATAGATAAGTTTATACCAGTAACGTCAATTTTCACTTGGATTACCTCCTATTTCTTTATAGTAGGCGTGTTCACATTAATGTATAAATATATACCAAACACCAAAGTAAAACTAGCAGCTGCTTTTAATAGTGCTTTAATATTGGCATTTGCTTTTATGGTTGTTCAGTTCTTTTATCTAGAAACTCAAATTATGGTAACTGGGTTAAGTACGGTATATGGTGTATTTGCTGCAATACCTCTTTTCATGGTTTGGATGAACATTAGTTGGACCCTAATACTATTTGGAGCAGAACTTTCTCACGCATATCAGAATGTAGATAATTATAAATATATTTAATTATAATGAATAAAAAATTAACAAGTGGAGCCGAAAATTTCATTAACGATGAACTATTCCATAATCTCATAAATAATACTCAAGAAGATATTCCCAAAATAAGAGAGATTCTTGCAAAAAGTAAAACAAAGCAAGCTCTTACCTTAGAAGAGACGGCAACTTTACTTGCAATTAAGTCTCCCGAAGCAAGAGAAGAGCTTTTTGAAACAGCTAAAGAGCTCAAAAGATCTATATATGGAAAAAGGATTGTTCTTTTTGCGCCTCTATATATTGGTAATTATTGTATTAATAACTGTCAATATTGTGGCTTTCGCAGTTCATTAAAAAGTGCTATAAGAAGAACCCTGTCTGGTGAAGATATAATTGCCGAGGTTACTCATCTAGAAAAAGAGGGTCATAAAAGATTAATTCTAGTATATGGAGAGCATCCTAAATATACTCCTGAATTTATTGCAGAGAATGTAAAAGCTTGCTATGGAGTGAAGATTGGGAATGGCGAAATTAGGAGAATTAATATAAATGCAGCTCCCCTAGATATAGAAGGGTTCAAAACAGTTAAGGAGTCTGGTATAGGTACTTTTCAAGTGTTTCAAGAAACCTATCATAAAGAATCTTATGCGAAATACCACCCGGGACCTGGAGATAAAAGTGACTTTATGTGGCGCTTGAATGCTATGGATAGAGCGTTTGAAGCTGGAATAGACGATGTAGGCATAGGAGCTCTATTTGGTCTTTACGATTGGAGATTCGAGGTTCTAGGATTGGTTCAGCACTCAATATATTTACAGAATAAATATGGAGTTGGCCCACATACCATTAGTTTTCCAAGGATTAAGCCAGCATATGGAATGAAGCTAGAGTTACCATACGAGGTATCTGATTTAGAGTTTAAGCAACTAGTTGCCACTTTAAGAATAGCAGTACCATACACTGGGCTTATTATGACTGCCAGAGAAACCGAAGATGTAAGAAATGCAGTAATCGAATATGGAGTGTCGCAAATAGACGCTGGCACACGGTTAGAGATTGGCGGATATCAAGAAGAAAGAAAAGAAAATCAAAATCTTAACAGAGAGCAATTCCAAATTGGCGATTCTAGAGAACTAGACTCAGTAATTCAATGGCTACTTAATAGAGGGTTTATTCCTAGTTTCTGTACATCTTGCTACAGGCTTGGCAGAACAGGTGAACATTTTATGGAATATGCTGTTCCTGGTTTTATAGGGCGTTTTTGCACGCCAAATGCAATGCTAACTCTTGCAGAGTACCTAGAAGACTACTCCTCTGCAGCTACTAAAGAAGCTGGGTATGCACTTATAGAAGAAGAACTTGCATTAATTAAAGATCCAAAGAAAAAAGCAGATGTTTCTACAAAATTAAATATGGTGAAAGAGGGAAAAAGAGACCTTCTATACTAAGTTATTATATGTTTACAGAAAAGGACAATCAACTTATAGAGAAAGAATTCGAAGTACTTAGGCTTGCAAGTCTTAAAAGATGTGCAAACCAAGGAGAGTATGAAGTGGTTCTAAAGGCGTTCGACTTTGCCAGAGCGGCCCACAACGGAGTGCGACGAAGGTCTGGAGAGCCATATATAATTCATCCTATATCGGTTGCTCAAGTAGTTGTTCAAGAGATTGGGTTAGGTTATAAATCTATTGTCGCTGCCCTTATTCACGATGTGGTAGAAGATACAGAATACACAATTGAAGATATTGAACGTCTATTCGGCACTAAGATAGCTTCTTTAGTAGACGGATTAACAAAGATTAAAAGTGCTTTCGACTCAAAAACCTCTTCCCAGGCAGAAAATTTCAAAAGGATACTTCTTACCCTTAACGACGATGTTAGAGTAATTCTCATAAAACTTGCCGATAGGCTCCACAATATGAGAACTCTAGAGTTTATGCCCGATCATAAAAAATCTAAAATCTTAAGCGAAACCATGTATATATTTATACCTCTGGCACATAGATTAGGATTATACAGCATAAAATCTGAATTAGAGAATATTTGGCTCTTCTATACCATTCCAGCCGAATATGAAAGTATAGAAGCTAGAATAGCTCAAACTGTTGCAGAAAGGGGCTGTGCAATGGATAGCTTTATAGAGCCAATATCTGATAGCCTCAAAGGTGCAGGGTATGATTTTACAATTTCAAAAAGGACTAAAACCCCCTACTCTATATGGAAAAAAATGGAGACTAAGGCTATCCCTTTTGAGCAGATTTACGACTTATATGCAGTAAGAATTATATTTAAACCAAAAGAGAATCAGCCCGAACGAATTCAGTGTTGGCATATCTATTCTCTTATAACAGAGCTCTATTTATCAAAAACAGATAGAATTAGAGATTGGGTAAGCACACCTCGAATTAATGGTTACGAGGCACTTCATTGTACCGTTATGGGGCCACAGGGTAACTGGGTAGAGATTCAAATTCGCACAGTTAGAATGAACGACCTTGCAGAGAGAGGAGTTGCTGCTCATTGGAGTTATAAAGGGGCAGGGTCTCCAAGCGAGAACGAAATGGATAAATGGCTCAATATGGTTAGAGAAGTATTAGAAAATCCAGATTCTAATGCCCTTGAGTTTTTAGACAGATTTCATTCAGATTTACTTTCTCACGAAATTTATGTATTTACACCTAAAGGAGAGTCTAAATCTCTATCCAAAGGGTCAACTGCTCTAGACTTTGCCTATTTTATTCACACCGAAATAGGAAATAAAGCAATTGCTGCCAAGGTTAACTTTAAATTAGTACCCCTTTCTTATGAACTTCGAAATGGAGATCAAATAGAGATTATTACAGCAGAATCACAAAAGCCTCAAAGGGAGTGGCTAGATTTTACAAAAACGCCTAAAGCGAAAGGGATTATTATGGATGCACTTACATCCGAGATAAAAGATCACGTAAAGCAAGGTCAGAACATTTTAGACGAAAAACTAGCCGAATTTGGAATAACTCCTCAGCACAGAGTCTACAGAAAGCTAACAACTTCGTACGAATTAAACAATAAAGAAGAATTATTCAGCAAAATAGGTGCAGGGATATTAGATTTATCTAATCTATCTAAAATGCTGAAAAAGAACTCACAAAACAAGTTTGTTAGGTATTGGAACCTTCAATTTTCAAAGATAACTCGCAATGAAGAACTAGATAATTTCGAATCTAATGAAGATTTAGATGACGATGAATTAGAGGTAATCAATAAAAATAAAGAGCTACCAGTTGTAACAAAAATTGATAAGAAAAAAGATTATCTATTAAAAGAAAATCCACTTGAAAAGACTCTCTCCTATGAAGTAGCTAGTTGTTGTAGACCAATTCCGGGAGATAAAGTAATAGGCTTTATTGACGATTTTGACGAGGTTACAGTTCATAAGAACAGCTGCCCAGAGGCAATTCAGCTAGCTTCACGCTATGGGAATAGAATTGTAAAGGCTAAATGGAGCAAACATACAGTTCTCTCTTTTTTAGCAAGAATTAGCATGAGAGGTATAGATAGAATTGGAATCCTTAACGAACTAACTCAATATATTACTTTGGTACTAAGTGTTAATATTAGAAAGATATTTATAGAGACACACGATGGTATTTTTGAAGGATTTATTGATTTATATGTTCACAGTGCCGAGGATTTAGAGAAACTTATGAAACAGCTTTCACAAGTAAAAGGAGTTGAAAGCGTTGTTAGATCTGAAATTAAAGAAGATTAATCTTAAAAGGTATGAAAGGGATGTTGCGGTTTAACAGTTTAGTAAAAATTATGATACTTGTCATTTTTGTATATACTCTTATAGGCTCTTGTGCAAATACATCTACCCCACCCTTGGGAGGCCCTAAAGATACAATCCCACCTATTCTATTGAGTGTTTACCCCGATTCTGGTCAGGTAAATTTTGCAGTTAAAAAAGGGGTAGTAGAATTAAAATTTAACGAATATGTAGTTTTAAAAGAAGAGCAACAAAATATATTTCTCTCTCCTCCGTTAGAGAAGAGACCAGAATCTAAAATAAGAGGGAAAAGTATTATAATGTCGTTCCCAGAAGCATTAGACTCTGCGGTTACCTACTCTTTAAACTTTGGAAGAGCTATTGTAGATAATAATGAAGGCAATGTCTTCCCATCATATGTTTTTCCTTTCTCTACCGGAGCTACTCTAGACACCCTGTACACATCTGGAACAGTTTTTCATGCAGGAACACTTATGCCAGCCCAAGATATTACAGTTGCACTATATGAAAACCTTTCAGATACAGCCATCTATAAATCTAGGCCTTCGGCAATTTCAAAGACAGATAAGTTTGGATACTTTGTTTTAAGGAACATAAAACAAACTAAGTATAACGTCTTTGCTTTTAAAGACAATAATTATAATAACCGTTATGATCCCGAGAATGAATCTATTGCCTTTATAGATACTCTATTTACTCCTACTTCTGTTTTGGACAAGAGCCTTGCTGAGTTGCAGTTTGTTAAAGAAAAAGACACCCTAACGGCTTTAAGCCGGCCTTCACAACTAGACCTCTATCTATTTACAGAAGATAATGAAAAGCAGTTTATAAGAGAGAGTAAACGACTTCAACCAAGAATGGCATTTATAAAATTCTCGGCAGCAGATGCCAAAGTTATTTCATTGAAATTTAATAATATCGACTCGGCCGCTGTTAAAACAGAATTTAATATTAGAAGAGATAGCATGGTTCTATGGATCACCGATACACTTATCTCTATTCCCGACTCATTGAAGTTTAGTGTAAAATACTTAAAAACAGATACATTAGATACATTGTCGCCCTTTGTAGAAGAGTTTGCACTTGTAGCTCCTAAACCAAAAAAAGAGAGCGATAAAGGAGATGGTCAAGATTTGGGAGAAAGAAGAGATAGAGATAGTAGACTTAATTCAATGAAAGAGAAAAAAAAGCGTTCGGACTTACTTGAATTTAAAGTTGAGGCAGACCCTACTCTCTTTGAACAAAAGGGTTTTGAATTAATATTTGAATCTCCTTTAGTAAAATTAATAAAAGACTCAATAACTATTATTTACAAAACTCCCAAAGGAGATAGTAGTACAATAGAGTATGAAATACTTAAAGATTCATTGTGGAGTAGAATTATTAATATTAAACCTAAGGGAAGAATTCTTAAGGGATATGACTATCACTTAAAAATATTACCACATGCCCTAACAGATATCTATAAATTTACTAACGACTCTACAACTAAAAAGGTTTCATTACCACAAGACGAAAGCCTATCTAAACTCACACTAAACATTACAGGGGGTTCTGGTTCTTATATTGTTGAACTAACAAATATAACAAGAGACAAAGTGTTTAGAAGTTACACAATAAACAGAGATGCCACATTAGAGTTTCCATATTTGCAAAAAGGTAAATATTCTGTAAAAATCATTGAAGATATAAATGGAAACGGAATTATTGACACTGGCAATTTGAAAAGAAAAAAACAACCCGAAAAAGTAAGGCTATATACTCTTTCAGATGGTAACACTATTATTACAATACCAGAATCGGCAGAACTAACACAAGATATAGATCTTAAAACGATTTTAAAATAGATTTTCAAGGTGAAGCAACTTATTTTTATACTATTATTCTCATTGCTGGTGTATAGTGGCGCACAAAGTCAAACTAAGCAGCATCTTATAGGTATTAGAGCAGGCTATAACATTAGTGGGTTAGATACTAGGCCCAATTTCAAGCATGAAACCATTACAACCTCACAAAACTTCTCTTTAGTTTACACCTATTATCATAGCCTATGGGGAACAATAAATATATTTGGCATTCAAACTGGTGTTACTAAGCAATCTCAAGGATACAAAACATTAAAAGATGAGATAAACACCTATGAAACTATCATTATTCCTATGGTTTCGCAATTTCACTTCGATTTTTGGAAAATGAGACTTCTATTAAATGCTGGATGTTTTGGTGGTTACCGATACTCAAAGAGTAATTTCGATGGTTCTGGATTTGATGAATTCGACAATAAATTAGATTATGGTTTTATTGCAGGAGGTGGCCTAGCATTTATTTTTAAACCACTAGAATTACATTTGGAAGGTAATTACCAATACTCGCTTACATATCTTCATAAACCAAAGAAATTTAGCAATACCGATCTCCTTTTCACTTATCCTAAACAGCTATTATTCAATGTTACATTGAATGTCCAGCTTTAATTAATAAACTCTTTTCACATGAAAAAAATAGTAGTAAATGTTGGAAACATTGCTATTGGCAAAGAGAATGAGATAGTTATTCAAACTATGTGCAACACTCCTACTGCAGATTTAGAAAACTCATTCAAACAGTGTGTCCAACTTTCCGAGGCAGGGGCTCAAATTATAAGATTAACAACACAAGGGATTACCGAAGTAAATGCTCTTAGTCAAATTAAAGGTATGTTGCGTAGGAAAGGGATTCTTACGCCTTTGGTTGCCGATGTTCATTTCTCTTTTAATGTAGCAATAGCTGCTGCAAAGGTTGCTAACAAAGTAAGGATTAATCCAGGTAACTTTGCTAAAGATCAAGAAATTGCAAAAAAAGAGTTTGCAAACTTAATAGAAGTATGTAAAGAGAACAGTACCGCTATAAGAATCGGTATAAATCATGGGTCGCTTGGCGAGAGAATCACGGCTACCTATGGCAATACTCCCAAAGGCATGGCTGCAGTTGCCCTTGAGTGGATAGAGATGGCAGAACAATCTAATTTTGATCAAATCATAATATCTTTAAAAGCTAGCAACACACTAGTAATGACTCAGGCATATATGATTTTGCACGAAGAGATGAAAAAAAGAGAGATACTATACCCTCTTCACTTAGGAGTTACCGAGGCCGGGAATGGCTATGAGGGTAGAATAAAATCGGCAGTAGGGCTTGCTACTCTACTTAAATTGGGAATTGGAGATACAATAAGAGTATCACTTACAGAAGATCCGGCAAACGAAATTCCGGTAGCAAAATATATTGCAGAATACTTTGAACAGAAATCTAATAAACAAAAAAAACACCCTATAAATGCTCGCTACGATTGCCTGAATTTTCAAGAATTTATTTTACAAGTTTCTTGTGATTACGGCCCTCTTTTACTGAATAAAGAGATAGATGACTTTAACCTTGAAGGATCTATTATGGGTGAAAAAATTCTAGAGAGCGATATTGAAACGTTTAAAAAACATCTTTTACAAGCCTCTAGACGTAAATTTACTAAACCAGAATATATAGCATGTCCTGGGTGTGGGCGCACTTTATTTAATTTAGAAAAAACTTTTGAAGAGGTAAAGAAAAGGACTTCTCACCTTGTTGGTTATAATATAGCTGTTATGGGTTGTATTGTAAACGGCCCGGGAGAGATGGCCGATGCAGATTATGGTTACGTTGGTGCAGGTCCAGGTAAAGTTAGTATATATAGAGGTAGTGAGCCTATCTATAAATCTGTTAACCAAAACGAGGCTATTGATAAATTACTCGAACTTATTGAGCAAGACGCTCGCAATAAAGTCTTCCGCCCTCGGAACGAGTAACTATAACCTTCTCTCCTTTTTCTGCTAACCCGTTCTCTAAAGAAGCTTCGTACCACTTTCCTCTAATTTCTATTTTACCAGAAGGCATCATACTTGTTTGCACAACAGCTATTTCTCCAACTAATGCAGGTAATGAAGTATCAGAAATTGCATAGCCATCGCTTTCGTTTAGAACTGTTTTTAATGATAGCCCGGGCATAAATGAGCTATTTAGAAACTTACCTGCCAAAAATATTGAAGCAACAAGAGAGGTAAATGCACTAAGCAAGACTATTGATACTGGTTTTATAATAACAATTAAATCTATATTTCCTTCGTTGTAAAAGAGATTGTTATCTATCATAGCAAAAGAGAGACCTGTTACCATTAGTATAATTCCCGATATGCCTGCAACACCAAACCCAGGTATTATAAATATCTCTGCAAGCATTAGTAGGACTCCTAATACAAATACAATAATTTCCCAATTTTGAGCTAATCCATCTATATAGAGAGGAGAAAAATAGAGAACAGCAGCTGTTATTGCAGCTATCGAAGGAAAACCAAGCCCCGGAGTTTGTAATTCAAAATAGATTCCTCCAATTATAACCATAAGAAGAAGCCCCTGTATGAATGGTGTAAGAAAAAAGAGCAACACCCTATCCATAACAGTTAATTTTTGCTCCTGAATAATATAATCGCCTCTATTAATAAATAGAGCAGCTGCCTCTTCTACGGTAGAGACTACACCTTCACAAAAACCATTTGCAATTGCCTCTTCGGCAGTGAAACTTAATACTTTTGTACTATCTATTATACCCGGTATATAAATCGATGGGTCTACCATTGCTTCTGCAATCTTTGGGTCTCGTCCATTAACCTGGGCAGTAGCCCTCATCATAGCTCGCATAAAAGATTGGTATTTATCTGGCATTGCTTGCCCTGTTTGGTTTACTACTGTGGCCGCCCCTATGCTCCCCCCCCTTCTCATATAGATACTATCACAAGCAATGGAAATTAATGCACCAGCAGAAGCTGCTTGGTTATCGATAAAAACAGCTGTTGGAATTAGTGTATTTAACAGTGCTGTTCTTATGCTGTCTGCAGCATCTACTGCACCACCGTAAGTATTAAGATGAATAATAATATATTTAGCGTCTATCTCTTTTGCCTCTTTAAGGCCTTTAGATATACGTTTGAAAGAAGAGGCATTAATCTCTTCTTTAACCTCAATAACGTATGCAATGGGTTTTTGAGCAAATGCAAAAATATTGATAAACAGTATCAGAACTAATGAAGCTACTCTCATATTAAATTTATTTTTCAGTATAAAGTGTAAATATACTTTAGTTTTTTCTATTTTTGTAGGGAGTTCATTTTTATTCACTAAACTTTAATATAAACTATGAAACTAAAAAGTATCCTTTCGGCGGCAATTCTGTTGTTTGCCTATGGTTTTATTGCAGGGCAAGCTCCTCTCTCTTATGATCCAGATGATTCTAACTTTACAGAGAGCTGCACATCAATAATGGTTGGAAAGCAAGCTAGCACAGACGGTTCTGTTATGACCGCACACACTTGTGATTCAAACTACAGAACGTGGTTAGAAATTGTTGGGCGCAAAACATTTAAAGCCGGAGAGACAGAGGGCGTTTTTTGGGGTCGGCTACATACCGAAGAACCTTGGGATTTACGAAACGTAATTGAAAAAGGCAGAATACCCACAGTAGAAAGCACTTTTGCTTACCTAAACACAGCCTACCCTTGTATGAATGAAAAACAACTTGCAATAGGAGAAACAACAATAGTTGGTAGAAGTGAGCTGGTAAATGAAGAGGGGTTCTTTTTAATTGAGGAGCTCCAAAGAATAGCACTTCAAAGATGTTCTACCTCTCGCGATGCAGTTATTCTAATTGGTAAGCTAGCAGAAGAATATGGTTATGGAGATTCTGGCGAATGTCTTACGATTGCAGACAAAAACGAAATATGGCAAATAGAGATTTTCGGTTCTGGCCCTGGCAAACCAAGTGCAATTTGGGTAGCTCAAAGAGTTCCAGACAATCATGTTGCAGTCTCGGCCAATATACCAAGAATATCAAAAGTAGATTTCAATAGTAAGGATTTCCTTTACAGTAAAAATATTAGAGAAAAGTCTAAAGAATTAGGTTATTGGGATGGTAAAGAAGATTTTATATTTTGGAAAATTAATAATGATAAAAAGCCTTTTGGTATTAGAGATTTCTTCATTCTTAGCAATATGGCACCTTCCCTAAATCTAAGTTTTGACGATCCTGAACTTCCATTCTCTGTAAAGCCAGATAAAAAAGTATCTGTAAGAGACGTAATGGCTTTTTATAGAGAAACATACGAAGGTACTGAGTGGGACCAAACAAAAAACCTAGCAGTAGAGGTTACTCGTAGAGACAAAGTTAAAGGAACCTATAAAGAGATTGCCAAACCTATTTCAAACTTCATGACTAATGACATTAGAGATCTACTAAATTTTTTACAGCCGAATGTTACTGAAAGAGTCAGAGGAATTGCAGTTATCCAGTGTTCATATTCACAAATTATGCAATTAAGAAGTTGGCTGCCAGACGAAGTTGGTGGTGTAGCTTGGTTCTCTTTTGATAATCCAGCACAGAGCCCAAGAATGCCTATATACTCTGGAACTATGTCTCTTCCTGCTTCATTTGCTGTATGTGGTCAAAAACGCTACAGAGAAGATGCAGCTAATTGGACATTCCGCGAAACTAATCGTATTGCTACAATTGACTGGAATAAAACCCGTTCTATTTTGGAGCCACAAATAATGAACTTAGAACAGAAGATGTTTGATATGGCTCCCGATATTGAAAATAGAGCAACCGAGCTTATTAAGGCAGGCAAAGTAGAAGAAGCTAAAGAGCTATTAACTAATCATACACATGATTTTGCATCTTTGACAATGCAAAGATGGCAAGAGTTAAAAGCTCAGCTATGGACTATTTTCGCAAGAAGTATGTAAAATATATTGAAATAGAATAAACTAAAGAGGAGTATAGGGTTTTGCCCTTACTCCTCTTTTTAATTTCTCTTTTATTTCATTTTTTATTTAACTTTGCCAAGTTTACTTAATTTCTAAAAAGGATACGAAGAATGTTTAAATACAAGCCTACTACCCTACATCTAGAAAATGGTGTGGAATTTAATGGATTCTCATTTGGTTACGACCAAGCCGCAAGCGGTGAGGTCGTTTTTTCTACCGCAATGGTTGGATACCCAGAGAGCCTGACAGATCCCTCATTTTCTGGACAAATATTATGTGTTACATTTCCACTTGTTGGAAACTACGGAGTTCCCGCAAATGAAATCATAGACAATCTCTCAAGATATTTTGAATCTGAAAGGATTCATGTTCGAGGATTAATTATCTCTGATTATTCATTTGAGTATAGTCACTGGAATGCTGTTAAGAGCCTAGATGAATGGCTCAAAGAGAATAAGGTCCCTGGTATTTTTGGAGTTGATACTCGCGAACTAACTAAAATACTACGTGAAAAAGGATCTATGCTTGGTAAAATTGCACCTGAAAACAAAACTCTTCAAATAGCAGAAGATCCAAATCTTGTAAATCAAGTTGCAGAAGTAAGCTCTAAAGAGGTAATCAAGTATGGATCTGGGCAAAAAAAAGTGGTTTTAGTTGATTGTGGTGTGAAACACAACATAATAAGATGCTTGATTAATAGAAATGTACAAGTAATAAGAGTTCCATGGGATTACGATTTTAACACTCTTGAATACGATGGTCTACTTCTATCTAATGGCCCTGGTAATCCCGATTTTTGCACAGTTACAATTGAAAATATAAAAAAAGCCATAAGCTCAAATAATCCCAAACCAATTTTTGGAATTTGTATGGGTAATCAACTTTTAGCAAAAGCAGGTGGAGCAAGCACTTTTAAGCTTAAATATGGCCATAGGAGCCACAATCAACCGGTTAGACTGGTAGGCACAGATAAGTGCTTTATAACAGCTCAAAACCATAGCTATGCTGTAGATGACTCTACCTTGGGTAGTGATTGGGAAACACTCTTT
>CAZHHY010000027.1:0-14735 GCA_964532375.1 uncultured Muribaculaceae bacterium | reverse complement strand
ATACTTTACACATCCCGCCAGTTTTGAAGATTTATCTATGTGGGAAACTTTAGTGTTTTGGGTTTCTGTTGGCTGGCCTGTTCTTGTTATTTGTATTGCCACGCGAGAAACTAAGAAAAAATTGAGCGTACAGCTCCCATTGGAAAATTGTGTTAAAAGTTGTGTATCTTTGCTCTAATATCAATAAAACAAGATTTATTATGAGCGCTTCTAAAATTTCAATCCCTTCTAAAATTACTAAAATATGTTGTATAGGCGCGGGTTATGTTGGAGGCCCAACAATGTCTGTCATTGCAAAGATGTGCCCAGAAATTACTGTAACAATAGTAGACATTAATAAAGAGAAAATTGCACAGTGGAATGGAGATGATCTAGATAATTTGCCAATTTTTGAGAATGGGCTAAAAGAGATAATTGCCGAGACTAGAGGAAGAAATCTCTTTTTCTCTACAGAGATAGACCAAGCAATAAGAGATGCCCAAATGATATTTATTTCGGTTAATACACCCACCAAGACCTATGGCCAAGGGAAAGGAATGGCTGCCGATCTTAAATACATTGAGTTGTGTGCTCGCCAAATTGCAGAAGTTGCAACCACAGATAAAATAGTTGTAGAGAAATCTACAATTCCAGTTCGTACTGCACAAGCCATTAAGCAGATACTTGACAATACAAGTAGTGGTGTTAAATTTCAAATCCTCTCTAATCCGGAATTTTTGGCCGAGGGTACTGCTATTAAAGATCTTAACAATCCAGACAGAGTTCTTATTGGTGGAGAGCAGAGCGAGGCAGGAGAGATAGCTATTGAAGCTTTAGCGGCTATATATGGCAGGTGGATTAGCCAAGACAAAATAATTCGCACCAATGTGTGGAGTAGCGAACTCTCTAAACTTACTGCTAATGCATTTTTAGCACAAAGAATTTCATCTATTAATGCTATGAGCGCATTATGTGAAAAAACAGGGGCAGATATTGCCGAGGTTTCTAAGGCAATTGGTATGGATAGCCGTATTGGTCCAAAATTTCTACAAGCATCGGTAGGCTTTGGAGGTTCTTGTTTCCAAAAAGACATTCTAAACTTAGTATATATAAGCCAAACGTTAGGATTGCCCGAAGTTGCTCACTATTGGCATAATGTTCTTATCATTAACGACTATCAGAAAACAAGATTTGCTCAGAATATAATCTCTACCCTATTCAATACTATATCTAGTAAAAAAATTTCTTTTCTGGGTTGGGCATTTAAGAAAGAGACCAACGACACTCGTGAAAGTGCAGCCATATATGTGGCTTGGGAGCTTTTGCAAGACCAGGCCGATATTCATATATATGACCCTAAGGTTACTCCAGAGCAAATAGTAAAAGATTTAAAACAGGTTTCTCAAGGGCTATTTAACTGTAGTTACATAGATTCAAACAATAAGAAGAATTGCCCGGAAAAATCTAATTCTCAAACATTCTGCCCAGGCATAGAAGGGCTAGGGACAATTACTATTCATAAAGAGCCCTACAGCGCAACAGTTCATGCACATGCAATTGCTATTCTTACAGAATGGGATGAGTTTAAGACCTATAACTGGCAAGAGATTTATGATAAGATGAAAAAGCCTGCCTTTCTATTTGATGGGCGCAACATACTAGACCATAATCAATTAAGAGAAATAGGATTCCAAACTTATCAAATTGGGAAGTAACGCTTAACAACTAAAGATGGGAAGCAACATTAGTCAACTAATTTAAAGACCCTGGCAGAGATCTCTAGAAAAAATTATTTTGAACAAATGCTTTTAAGTTCTCTTGAGTCTTAATTGCAGTTTCTGGTGTTATTGAATAAAAGTGCACCGTAACGCTATATTTTGGTGTAGAGTCTTGCGAACTATCTTCCTTTAATAAGTGGTGAGAATTAGATAGTGCCAATTCAATTTTAATGCTCTCTTGAGAGACTATCCATGGCATCTCCATTAATCTTTTCTTGAGCATCTGTTTCACTATTGCACTATCTAGTAGTGTTGCTACCTCTAAGGTTATAACATTCTCTCTCCACTTTGAATTATCTTGAGGCTTTATCACAGATGTATTCATTAGCATAGTGTATGGTATCTTCACATTCTCTCCATTAGCAGTAATTATCTCTAGAGATCTATAGCCAATCCTTTTAATTGTGCCTTGTGTAAACGAAGTTTTAATTACTTGGCCTGGCTCAAAGCCGTTTTCAGATCTTAAGATAATACCAGAGATAAAGTCCCTTAACAGATACCAAGCCAATGTTGCCATTATTATAACTACTACAAAGGTCATTATCACAGGAAAGGCAGCAAAGTTGCTAAAAATTAGCGAAGAGCTCCAAAGTATAAATCCTAACCAAACAAAGAGCTCTAGGGCAGGAAATATTCTAATAACATAAGATTTTAACCTTTTATTATCTAAAAGTATAGGCAAGTAAGAGCCTGTAAATCGAAGAAAAGCAAAAAGTGTTATTGCTAAGAGTAATATCTTAATATATATCATTTTAAAGTCAATTTTCTTTTGTTTTTATTAAAGCATCTATTTCTAAAAAGAGATTTCTGCTTTTAAAGCAGTTCTATCTCATAAAGTTTTTTAATTAGCTGTGGAACAAGCATTGGGTTCAAAGAGTAAATGCCTGGATATTTCTCTACCAATATACCTTTTTGGTAAAGAATTCTTACTTTGGTTTGTGTAATTTGCGTGTCTAATTCTAAGATTTGAGCGAGATGGTCTGTAGAAAAACGGCGATGAAGTATAAATTGTAATATATATACTGCATCTTCGTTATTGAGCCCATTTGCAAAACAATTACTAACTCCTTTAGGCTTTTCCATAAATATGGTATCTCCGGAAATATTCTTTATAGCACCTAACCAAAGATTGATTGCATACCCCGGGTTACCACCAGACAGGTTGAAAATATGGTTAAATAAATTGGCATAGTCCCAGTTAGACATTTGGCTTTGAGGCTTATTATTCATCACAAACTTTAGCCCACCAGCTTGGTGCCTTGCTATAATAAAATCTTTAAGTGCTTTTGCAGGGAATGGATTGCACATTATTAAATCTATAGCCCAAGTATTGATATTACTTAAATGATTAATAACTTTCAGAGCATGCCTATTCACGTTAACTATAAATAAAATCTCACGCCCAAACTGCTGCACGAGCTCAATTATCCTCTCTACAACAGCAGTTCCACCTGGCCTTCTCTCCCACCAAAGCTCCAAGTCGTTAATCACAACTACACTTTTCGCATCTAATTGAGCTAATAAAGATTCTAAGCTCTCTTTAGAAGTGTAGTGAGCCGGATAATGTCCATTATTACCCTCTCTAATTATGGTTTCATAAAGAGACGATTCAAACAGCAAAACAGTTGCATCGCTCTCTCTTGGCGCCCTAACATAAAAGGTATTATGGCTTAAAAAGTAAGTATTAGCAAGATGTTTACTCAAACTAGATTTACCGGAACGCCTCTCTCCGCTAATAATGAGCAGCCCTTTGGAGCCATTTAAAAACCGAGTTACAGCCTGCTTCCCTTTTTCGAACTCTTCTTCCATGCCTATCCAAAAATCTTCGCCTACTCCAGAGCGGCCAACAAAAAGATTTAAATAATAAAATGGCAATAACTCTAAAATCTCTCTATTTGGAGAAGATCTCTCTAGCATACCCGAGACATTCTCGCAAGAGTATTGTTTTTTGTTATAGGATTCAGATTCCAAGCTACTTGCCCATAAAACCCCCTCACTTTGGCGGTATAGAAGAGAGACAAATCTATCTGAAATGGCCTTTGCATACTTTTTTCTTACCTCACCCAATTTGCCAATTAAAGATTTATGTTCGGCCTCTAAGGTTCGTTTTAAAAGATTTGCCGAGGTTTTTAATATTATCGAAGAAGCTAGCGGTTCAAAAGAGCTCTCGAGCCCCGCGTTAAGGTTCATATTAACTGTAGCCATTGCTTTGGTAACTCGCTCTCGCTCTTTGTTAATATTGCCTCTAAGACTCTCAATAAGTATTTCTCGCCTGTTGGTGCTAATTTCTGCTAATGCCTCGTTATCAACTTCGCTATTGCCCAACGCAAAGTTTGCAAGTTTAACAAGATTCCTAACTGTAACAACACTCTCTGTAACTATCTCTATGAGTTCGAATGATTGTTTAGAGATCATCTCTCGAAGGTCGTTACTAATGTAGTAATCTGCAATTTTCCGTGGCGAGATAAGATACTCTTCTATCTCTTCTAAATTTTCAAGAGAGATTGATTCTGGTACTGTTTCGCCTCCAATGGTAATAGTTTCATCTAAAGAATCTAATGCATCTTCAATATCATTTTGTAAATGAGAAAAGCAGATATCTAAAGAAGGCATTGTAACAGTAGATTTTATAGATACAGCCTGGTCTTGCGCTGTTGAATTTAATATAACCTTATCAAACTCATCTAGAAATTTAAGTAAAGTAGCTTCTAATCTTATTTTAATTGATTTTTGAGCTTGATTAACAGATGCTCCTAATTTCTCTTTAAGGGCAATATAAATAAAGTCTAGTTTTGTTTTGTTTACATAATTTATCATGAACTTTACATAGAGCTGTGCAAATTCGTCTAACTCTTGCCTAATGAGAGAACTTTTATGAACAAAAGGCCTAAAATGTGCCGAGAGAGTATTAGCTTGGGGGTTCTGTACAAATTTTACAAAATTATTAAAGTCTACAACTATATCGGAAATAATTTTATGCTCATAATTCTTAATAAAAGTACGACTTAACTCTTGTGACTCTTTTAGGGCAGATAAAACAGCCTCTTTTTGCGTGCTATCATAAAAATAATTCTCTAGCTCTCTTACAGCAGCAAAGCAAGAGAGACTCTCTTGAGTAAAGCGCTCATAAAACCCTTCAATAGCCCTAACTCTTTTATAGTAAAAGAAGTAGTGCAAGGCAGCTGGAAGTTTTACATTATAGGATAAACTCTTACTAAATGTGCTCAGGCGAACTAGTTTAAATGCCCTACTAATTTTCAGAACTACAGTTTTTGCTCCTAATTTTTTATAATCTTCTTTACTATAGAGCATCTTTACAGTAGAAGGCATTTTTTTTATAACTAAATTAGTCTCTTTTAAATATTGGTCTATGCCTTGTTCTAGCTGCTGTATTTGAGCCTTAAGAGAGTTTGCTTTAAAATCGTCTAAGAGAGAAGAGATATATTCTGCAAACTTAATGCGGCTAGGAAAATCTTTATTGTCGCTTA
Organism: uncultured Muribaculaceae bacterium; assembly: GCA_964532375.1. Classification (GTDB taxonomy): domain Bacteria; phylum Bacteroidota; class Bacteroidia; order Bacteroidales; family UBA932; genus Bact-08. The sequence continues at coordinate 9,490 of CAZHHY010000027.1, read as the reverse complement.
ACTCTTCATTAGTTGCTTCAAGTTTTTTTAATAGATTTTCAATAAAAATCTCTCGCTCTTGACCAATGTTATTTAAGGTGCTTTGTAAAAATTTTTGTGCAATTGTTTCAAGATTTTGGGCAAGAATAGTAAGCTTTGTTTTGAGTGGTTCTTCTTGTGGGAGTTCTATCGCAGAAAATCCCGTAAGTATTGGCTCGTACATTTCTTTATTGTCGTTTACAAATGAGTCTTTATTAGTTGGTCTAGAGATAACTTGATCGAAAGATGAATTGGCTTTAATAAAAAGGGCTGTTCCAAATAGAGGTACCATTTTCTGAACCTGCTCTATTGCTTTGGTAGCCGAATCGTTTGTTAAATTAGGCACCTCTGCAAGAGTAAGATCTGTATTTAAAGATTCAGCTTTTATAATATTGTGCTCTGGGACTCTTTCTATGTTGTTAATTATTTTAATTTGGGCTTTAATTCTATAACTATCTAACAGTTCTTGTATAACAGAGTAAACTCTCTCTCTATCTTTGAGGCTATTATTTAATAACATAATTCTAACTTGGGCGTTTCTCCACTCAGCTGTAACTGTAATGAAGCGAACGAAATGCAGAATTAAAGGCAGGTTGTTTCCTTGGCCGCTCCACCACACATCAATTACTTTGTAATTGCCAAAACCCTTTACCGTATTGTACTTTAGGAAAGCCAAGTTATAGTCTTGCCTAGAGAAACTCTTAAGCAAAGTTTCAAATGTGCTGTTGCCTACTGGCTCTTTAGGCCAGCCCATTAGCACAGTGTTAGGTTCAAAACCAGAGAAACCATATACGCTACTAATTACCCCAATACCCTCGTATATATCGCTACATTGGTGCTTGCGAGTAAGAACTTCTGTATTGTCTGCCAATTTCTCAAATGAAACTTGAGCAGTACTGTCCATCAGAGGATTAACCTCTTCTAAATCTCTTTGTGTAGGAAGAGTTTCAAGTTCAAAATTTGTAAATATGCCGAGTTTGCCTACTAGGCTTTTAGCCAATTCTACTATGTAGGGCCTTTGAGATCCTCCTCCACTAAATACAATTATATTTGGCCTCCAGTTCCTGTTGTTCTCTTCTGATTTTGCAAGATTAACCAATCCTGTCTTTACTAGAGAGAGCCATATGCTAGAGCGAGTGTCTCCACTATTGAGAGTGAGCTCTTTATTTTTAAGGTATAAGAAGAGTAAAATAAGAAGAGTAGCAGCTACAGCAAGAGCAATAATGTCTAACTGAATCATAAGTATAATACAGGACAATGCACCAATTATACTAACAATACGTGGTATTTTGAAAGAAGGACGAAAATCGCTACTTGCCCAACTTTCTACTGTATAGGTAATGTTTATAAACCCATAAGTGATTATAAAAAAGATAGTTACTACACGTGCAATTACGTTTAGCTCGCCTATTAAGATACCTGCTTGTGCAATAGCATAGGTAAAAATGAGAGCATTGCGCGGTTCGTTAGAGGCTCCATAACCTTTTCCAAAAAAAGAGGGAGCTATTCTATCTTTAGCTACTGCTTGCAATATGCGGGGTGCACCCAATATGCTGCCTAAAGCACTAGAGAGTGTTGCCCCAAGAACTCCGGCAATTACCAATTGTGGCACAAGAGATATTTTGAAAAGAACCTTTGGGTCTCCAACTAGCATTTCACTATCTACAGTAAAACTAAGAAAGAAGGTAAATGCAACATATACTATTAGTGCTGTTAAAATTGCTGCTATAACACCCAATGGAATAGCTTTTCTAGCGTCTTTTAAATCGCCAGACATTGCTACCCCGGCTTCGAACCCGGTAACTGCCGGGAAGAAAATTGCAAAGAGGGTAATCCACGGCAAAGCGCTTGGTAGACTTTTGATTTGTGGCAACATGGGGCTATAATCGTGTTTTCCTAGAAAGACAGAGAGAATAGAGAGCACCATTATTGTGAGAATAATGTACTGAGTCTTAATAGTTAAAGAGGTGCTTATAAAGGTGAGTATAGTTATTAACAGTAGTACAATAGAGCCTAGTATTCTTATATTATCTAAAGTGGGATCGAACCCAAAATAGCCAAGAAAAACCTCGGCAAACCCTATTACATATAGACTTACGCTAAGTGAAAGGCCTGCAAAAAGAGCCCAACCTAAAGTACCGCCAATTGGGAGCCCTAAACTTCGTGAAATGATATAATAGGTACCACCTGTCTCTACTCTTTTGTCTGTAGCTATAGATGCTACACTTAGCCCTGTTGTTCCCGAAACTATGTGAGCTACTAGAATAATACCAAGTGTGGCCAACAACCCAGCTTGCCCTATAATCCAAGGTAACCTAAGGTACATTATTACACCTACCAAAGTTAAAATAGATGGTGTAAAAACTCCTCCAAATACTCCGAACTTCTTTGCTTTTGCCATTTATTTTTGAATTATTGCTATTAACTGAATAAAGGTACAAAAAAAGAGCTAACTTTATCTCAGTAAAAGAAAACAAATGGATATAAGACCAATGATTAAAAAGGCTTCCGGAGAGGCGCAACCTTTTTCTAAAGAGAAACTAATTGGGTCTCTCAAAAGATCTGGAGCCTCAATAACTGTTATCAATGATATTGCTAATAAGATAGAAGAGTGGATAATAGGTGAGATAAAATCGCAAATGGCAGCAGATAATGCCCCAGTTGGGACAGAAGCAGAACTGGCAAATAATTATGGAATCCCAAGTAGGGAGATTTACAGAAGAGCTTTTGCTCTTTTAGATAAGAAAACGGTGAGTAGTGCTGCTAGGTATAAAATAAAAGATGCATTAATGGAGATGGGGCCAACTGGTCACCCATTTGAATTTTCTGCTGCAGAAATTTATAAAACTTTGGGGTTTGACACTCAAGTTTCTGTTGTTTTAAATGGGCACTGTGTTACCCACGAAGTAGATGTGATTGCTACAAAAGAGAATCACCAGCGGTTTATTGAGTGCAAATACTACCAGAGTACTGGTAAAAATGCCAACGTTCAAGTGCCTCTTTATATAAGATCTAGGGTAGATGATATTATTGCATATAAAAATTCACATCCCGAATCTACTGAATTTACATATTCCGGAGGTGTGGTAACCAACACTCGTTTTACTAACGATGCCGAGGCCTACGGCAACTGTTGTGGATTACATTTACTAAGTTGGGACTACCCACAAGGGAACGGGCTAAAAGATATTATAGATAGAGAGAAGATATTTCCAATTACCTCTTTAACATCGCTTACCAAGGCTCAGAAAGCAATACTAATGGACAAAGGTATTGTAATATGCAGGCAGTTATCTAATAATTTAAATGAGCTAGACTCATTGAATCTAACTCATAATAAACGACTAAAAGTTCTAGAGGAACTTAAAGATATACATCTCTAAGAGAAATGTTTTTTATTGTGATTAGCTATTGAGCTTGTTGTAATCTGCTAAGAATTTCTCTAGGCCAGAATCTGTAAGTGGGTGCTTGAGCAATCCCATAATAGCGTCTAGAGGGCATGTAGCAACATCGGCACCTGCTTCTAGGCATTGAATTATGTGCATTGTGTGCCTTATAGATGCAGCAAGAACTTCAGTAGTGTAGCCATAGTAATTATAAATACCTACAATTTGACGAATAAGAGCTACTCCATCTGTAGAGATATCGTCTAGGCGGCCAATAAATGGAGAGACATATGTGGCGCCAGCTTTGGCGGCAAGAAGAGCTTGCCCTGCACTAAACACTAGAGTACAATTTGTACGAATTCCGTTTTCTGTAAAATATCTAATTGCTTTGATTCCCTCTTTGGTACAAGGAACTTTAACTACAATTTGCTCGTGCAAAGCTGCAAGTTCTACGCCCTCTTTTACCATGCCTTCGTAATCTACTGCTATAACCTCGGCACTTACATCTCCCTCTACAATGTTACAAATCTCTACATAATGATTTTTAATATTTGCCTCTCCTTTAATTCCCTCTTTTGCCATTAGAGAAGGGTTTGTAGTAACTCCGTCTAAAATTCCTAGGTCATTTGCCTCTTTAATTTGGGCTATATTGGCCGTGTCAATAAAAAATTTCATGATAAAATAGTTTTAATATTTGAAATGCTCGTGCCACAAATATACCACTAAATTTTAACTAACTTTGTGTAACTCCAAATGAGTTTTTGCAATCACAACAAAAGCAATATCGTAGAAGTAAATAAAGTAATACAGCAGTAAATAAAGCAACAATACCATGGCAAATAAAAACAACAATTTGGTAGCAAATAAAAACACAACTGTTTTAATAATGGCTGGCGGGTCTGGCGAAAGGTTTTGGCCGCTTTCTACAAAAGAAAAACCAAAGCAACTTCTTAGACTTATAGATGAACACCAGTCACTTATCCAAATGACTGTAAGCCGAGTTACACCTTTGGTTCCTATTTCAAATATCTATATTGCCACCAATGCAATACAGGCACCAGCAGTAATAGAAGAGCTGCCACAACTTCCTAAAGAAAACATAATTATAGAACCAGCATTCAAAGATACTGCAGCTGCAATTGGCTTTGCCTCTATAATTATAGAGAGCGCCAACCCAGGCTCTACAATGGTTGTGCTTGCAAGCGACCATCTTATAAAAGACCAAGAAAACTTCCGTAGCATCTTAAAGCTAGCAATAGAGACTGCAAACCAAAAAAATGCAATTGTCACCTTAGGTATAAAGCCCTCTTATGCCGAAACTGGTTACGGCTACTTAGAAACTGAGAATCCAATCTCGGGCTCGGCACCAACAAACTCCGTTTTGGCACCAGTTAAAGTAATTCGATTTTGTGAAAAACCTGCAGCTGAACTAGCTACTCAATATCTAAACGGTGGCCGTCATTTATGGAACAGCGGAATGTTTGTCTTCAAGACAAGCGTAATGCTAGATGCTTTTCGTCACCTCTTACCTAATCATTACCAATTACTTATGAAAATTAATGATTTAGGCAATCAAATGCGGAACCCAAACAATCAAGAGCTTAAAGATATTTTCGCAACTTTTCAGAAAATCTCTATAGATTACGGTATTATGGAAAAATTCGAAAACACACTAGTAATACCATCTAATTTTGGCTGGAACGATATTGGCAGTTACCCCGCACTCGAAGAGGTTTTTGAAGGCAACCAAAACAATACCATAGTAAAAGGAGCCATTGTTAAAGACATAGACTCTACAAACAACATAATAATAAGCACCACTGGCAAAAAAATCTCTCTGCTAGGCGTTCACAACATGGTAGTAGTAGAGACCCCCACAGACATACTCATCTGCACCAAAGAACAAGCCCAAAACATCAAAAAACTCATCTAGCCAATTTCATCGCCGTGGTTTTTAATATCTAATTGACAATCATGCATGTACACTTTCATCGCCGTGGTTTTTAATATCTAACTGACAACCAGGCACATACACTTTCATCGCCGTGGTTTTTAATATCTAATTGACAATCAGGCACGTACACTTTCATCGCCGTGGTTTTTAATATCTAATTGACAATCAGGCACGTACACTTTCATCGCCGTGGTTTTTAGTGCTTTGGCAGTTTTGTACCGTTAAACATATAATGCGTGTTTTTGCTAAAAAGTATTTAAAGAATTAATTTTATATAAAGCCAACATAATCAGGCATGTATAAAAAAACTAAAAGAAGTTAAATTTATTAATATCTTTGACAACTATAACTCTATAATAGAGGGGTATAATGCTCCAAAATTATATAATTTAGACTATAAATAAAGTTGCAAAAAATAAAATAATAAGGTTACAAATAAAACGATCAAAAGAAAATGAATATGAAGATAATTAAAGGATTAGTGTTGGGAGCAGCTGTGCTGTTTCTAACTTCGTGTGCTACAACTGCGCAGTTTCCTATTTCTAGTGTTACACCTGGTGCAGAAATTAGTGCTAAATTGAGTAAAGATAAGAACAAAAACTCTGTTCTTGAGGTTACTGCAAAAAACCTTGCAAGTGCAAATAGGCTCAATCCGCCTAAAAATAGTTATGTTGTTTGGATTTTAACAGAGAAAAATGAAATAAAAAATCTAGGTGTTTTAAGCAATAAAAGAAGTAACAACTCTGCTCTAAAATCGACTACAGCTTTTAAAATTAAGGAGGTATTCATTACTGCCGAAGATTTAGGAAATACATCTTACCCTGTTGGTATAGAAATCTCTAGAACAAAGTTTTAAAACACTATTTACCATCACGCTAAAATAAAGCTAAAGGAAGCTTGAAAGCAGCTTGCAGTAAGTTAGGAACAGGTTTACTTAAAGGTGTTATTGCTTAATTGGTAAGGATATAATTAAAGAGGGTGGCTAAATAGCCACCCTCTTTATTCGCTCTGAACACAGTATACTTAATTCAACACCTTCACATGATTATGAACTCAACACACTTAAATCAACCTCTTATATGTGAATATGGCTTGCTATCTAAAATTTAGTATATAACTGTTAATCATTTACTTAACTTAAATACTGAAAGCGAATTTTCTATAATAATACTAGCCCTAATAACGTCCATTATTGATTTTAAGGCTAGATATCATTCTAAATAGAGAGAATTACTTCTTTATAAGAACCGGTTTCAAAATTAACCTTTGCTTTAAGTCTATAGTTCTCTACAGCTATATCTCCTACATTTTCTTTGGCTGCTATATTACTTGCCAAGGATAGATAAGTTTTTGCACTATCGTAGAGTTTGAGTTGAGTATATATAGCTGCAAGGCTATTAATAATTCTGGGCTAACGATACCTGTTTATCTAGTTTATTATTGATCTCTATTGCTTCTCTAAGGTAGGCTACTCTTTGGTTAATTGGATCTTTACCTTTAGATAGATGGTTCAACGTTGTTGCAATATTAGCTTTATCGTTAAGTTTTCTACTTATAGATAGAGATTCTTTGAAGTATCTATCTGCATTAGTAGAATTCTGAAACTTCTGATAGAACAGGCCTAAATTATTATAGTGAAATGCCAGTAAGTTAATATCTCCTATCACTCGGAAAAGCGAATCACTTTTATTAAGAGCGTTTACTGCTTTAGTATGATTGTCTAATTTTATTTGAATAACCGCATAGTAAGAGGTGGCTATAGCATATGTCTTAATATCTTTTAATGGGGTATAATTTAAAGCATCCTGGACATTGAAAAGAGCCATTGCAATATTGCCTTCGGCAAGTAATGTAATAACCTTTGAGATAGATTTTTTTGCACGTTCTAAACTGTCGGAATAATTGGTTGCGCTACCCACACTTGCTGGTTGCATTCTATGAGGAAGAACAGTTTTTTTAGTGCTATCTACATTAAACACGTTAAGTGTATTAATATGTCTATCCCTAACAGAATTTTGAGCATTAACATAATAGCCTACACAAGTGAACATTATAAAAACAAATAATGTAAACACTCTTTTAGCTAGTCTAATTTGTACTCTATTCAACTTAATCTATTCTAAAAATCATTCTAAAGTACTAAATTAACACTTTATTACTTAAACTCGTTAATGAGTGGCCTTTCTTAAAATATTTACAGTAGGAATTACCTAATCAAATCTTTTTTATTTGTAAATTGCACAAAGAACCTAAGCACACCCAAAAACCCAATAACTATGAGCAATAACACAGTTAACTCAAAACTCAATCAAACTGTAGCCGATATCTCTTCGGGTTTTATTAATGCTACAAAATACAATATAGATGTTAAAATAAACTCTATGCTAAGTAGCTTAATAGAGATATTTGACTTAGACAGAGCATATCTTTTTAGTTTTTCAGATGGCAATAGCTATATGGAAAATACTCATGAGAGTTGCTCTATAGGTTCTAGCTCGGTAATTGAGATGCAGCAAAATATGAGTTTAGAAACTTTCAAATGGTGGAAAAACCAAATTCTAAATAATGAATTTGTTTACATAGAAGATATTAACACCCTTCCGCAAGAAGCTGCAGCAGAAAAAAAGTTTTTAAAACTTACTCAAGTAAAATCGCTTGTAGCAGTTCCAATTAGAGCGAAAGATGCCGTAGTTGGTTTCATTGGAATGGAGTCTATAAGTAACAAAAAAAAGTGGGATAATAGCAATATAAATCTCCTAAAAATTCTTGCCAACACAATTGCAGAAACTCGCTTTAAAATAGCTGCTCAAGAAGAAATAGAGAAGCTAACTCAAATGCAAACCATCTTACTGAATATTGCTAAAATTTACATTAACACTCCACTTACTCAAGTTAAAGGTGCAATTTTGGATTCATTAAGAGAGATGGCCGAGTTTGTAGGAGCAGATAGATCTTATATTTTCGACTATGACTTTCAAAATAATATTACAATAAACACCTATGAGTGGTGTGCCGCCGGCATTTCACCTGAGATAGAAAACCTTAAGAGTGTACCTATAGATATGCTACACGATTGGTTAGAGATGCACAAAACAGGAGAAGCCTTTATTGTGCCAGATGTAGCCAAGCTCCCAAATGATGGCCCCACAAGTGTAAGAGGAATATTAGAACCACAACATGTAAAGAGCATTATATCTGTTCCTATGATAGACGATGGGGTGCTAATTGGTTTTGTAGGGTTTGACTCAGTTAAACACTACCATATTTATTCAGACAGAGAGAAATATCTACTCTCATTTTTTGCTCAGATGATAGTTTCCGTAAAGAGAAAAAGCTATTACGAACAGGCCATGAACCAAGCAAAAGAGAAAGCAGAAGAGGCCAATAGAGCAAAAACAGAGTTCTTGGCAAATATAAGCCACGAAATAAGAACCCCACTTAACTCAGTAATTGGTTTTACAGAGCTACTCAGCAGAACACCTCTTAATATATCTCAGAAAAAATTTGTAGAGAATGCAAATATCTCTGCCCAATCTCTTCTAGAAATTATAAACGACGTTTTAGACTTCTCAAAAATTGAAGCAGGTAAACTAGAACTCAGCCCTATTAAAACAGACCTTATAGATTTCACAGAACAGATCTGTGATGTTATTAAATACCAGGCAATAAACAAAGAACTTGAGCTACTACTTAACGTACAACCTAATTTACCTAGATTTGCAATAATAGACCCCTTAAGGGTAAAACAGGTTCTACTTAACCTACTAAGTAATGCTATTAAATTTACCTCCAAAGGTGAGGTAGAGCTAAAAATTACCTATACTAAAACAGCAGAGGGGAGAGGTGTTTTCTCATTTTTTGTAAGAGATACAGGTATAGGAATAAGCAGAGAAGACCAATCAAGGCTATTTAATGCTTTTGTTCAGGCAGACTCATCTACTACTAGAAAATTTGGAGGCACGGGGCTTGGGTTGGTAATTTCCAGCCACCTGGTTCATAAAATGGGAGGAGTAATAGAGATCGATAGCACCCTTGGTAGAGGGTCTACATTCTACTTCTCTATTGAAACAGAGTCAGACGATTCTGTTATTGAATTCAAACCAGACAAATTAAACATAGAGAGAGTACTCAT
>CAZHHY010000026.1:9718-14968 GCA_964532375.1 uncultured Muribaculaceae bacterium | reverse complement strand
AGAGTGATAACACATTAGCACCTGAGAGTGATAACACATTAGCACCTGAGAGTGAAGGCTCAATAGCAGTGAATAGTGAAACTACAGTTACAGTTGACAGAAAAGTGCTTTGCGTGGCTTTAGTGAATACTGTGCAAGCGTTTTATATAAAAGGGATAGACCGTTACAATAGAGTTGCATCTCTTTTACCAAATATTCAGTTTGTGCTAATTGGATGCAACCCAAGCATATTCACAATGGCAGGCGAGACACCAGCACCTAATTTAAAGTTAATTGAAGCAATCCCGCACGAACAACTGCAAAAGTATTATCGCTCATCTCACGTCTACTGCCAGTTTTCTAGAAGAGAGAGTTTTTCTCTTTCGCTTGCCGAGGCTATGAGCTACGGGATGGTTCCTGTTATTTCTACTGCCGGAGGAATGCCAGAGGTTACCGGTGGGTTAGGCTTTTCAATCTACTTTTACGAGAAGAGTTCAAAGCAGAATGTTGCAACAAATAGTATTAAGCAGGGCGTTGTAACAAATAGCGAACAAGAGGCGGCTCAATTGGTAGCAAAGGCCATTGAAATGGAGAAGTCTCCTATTTATAGAGAACGGATTCTTGAGAATTTCACACTAAGTATTAGAGAATCGTACATGCCAACAGTAAAGGAAATCAAATAAAAAAGGAGCGGTCTAGTTAATAGACTGCTCCCTTTATGTTGACCTACCAGGATTCGAACCTAGACTGACTGAACCAAAATCAGTAGTGCTACCATTACACCATAGGTCAATACCCTTGATTTTGGGACTGCAAAGATATTGCTTTTTTTGTTTTTTGCAAAAAAATTAGCCTATAAAGTAATGAAATGCTCTTTCTCCATATAAAACGAAGAGTAAAATCCATGCTGCAAACCTCATTGAACGCCCTATGAGCATGAATATTGCTGTCTTAATAAAATCAATCCTATAAAAGCCCAATCCAATAGCAAAAAGATCGCCTATTACAGGTAACCATGTGAAAAAAGCAATTAAGCTCCCATATTTTTGAATTTTTTCTTTTTGTTTAAACAAACTCTCTTCTTTTACGCCAAACCATTTTTCAATAAGATCCCAACGTCCTAAATGTCCAATATAATATGAGGTGATTCCACCTAACCAATTTCCTAATGTTGCTGCAAAAAAAGCATAAAGTGGATTTATCCCTGCCAAAAGAACTCCGGTTAAAGCAAGCTCAGAACTTAATGGAACTACGGTTGATGCCAAAAAGGAGGCAACAAAAAGGCCTATCAATCCATAGTTTTGTACCAGTTCAAGCATTAGTTATCAAATTATTAAGTTTTGGGCTATTGATTTAGGTTAAGGATGTGGTTAACTTATTATTAAAAATATGGTAACGTTACTTAATTTCTCTTTTGGCTTTAAAAAAATCACTCACTAGTAAAGAGCACTCTTGCTCCATAATACCAGAAATCACTTCGCATTTTGGATGTAATAGAGAGGGCGAGTACAGAGAATAACCTCTTTTAGGATCGGTTGCACCATAAACCACACTTTTTACTTGAGCCCAATTTAGAGCTGCTGCACACATTGGGCAAGGTTCCATGGTAACGTAAACTGTGGCTTGGTCTAAATACTTTCCCCCATATGCATTTGTAGCAGAGGTAATTGCTTGCATCTCGGCATGGGCGGTGGGGTCGCTTAACGCCTCAGTTAAATTATGCGCTCTTGCAATAACTCGGCCTGCAATAACCACAACTGCCCCTATTGGCACCTCGTCTCTCTCCAATGCTTTATGAGACTCTTTCAAAGCCTCTTTCATATATAGTTGGTGATGATCACTCATTATTCCTAGTTATTTATATCATTTTTATAATTGAAATCTGACTGTTTTTCAAAATATCCAACAAATATAATTATTTCTTCAAGACATTTTGTCAGTTGATTGATTTGGCATTTTATTTGTCTTTATTAGATAACAAAAATAGCCTTTTTATAAAAAAACTAATAAATAATTTAAAACTAATTAATTATGAACATCAAACCATTAGCAGACAGAGTTCTAGTAGAAGCTAAAGAACCAGAAACAAAAACAGCAAGTGGGTTGTACATCCCTGACACAGCTAAAGAAAAACCACAACAAGGTACTATTGTAGCTACAGGCAATGGCAAAAAAGATGAGCCTATGGAGCTTAAAGCTGGAGACATTGTGCTGTACGGTAAGTATTCAGGTACAGAGATTAATGTAGATGGCAAAGAGTATCTAATGATGCGTCAATCAGACGTACTAGCCGTTATCGGTTAATTTGACCTTATCAATCTAACAGTTATGGCGTAAAAAGCCAGTATTTATGGCCTTAAGCGCCAAACAAATTTAATAAACAGCTTATAATAATAATAATAATATGGCTAAAGAAATTAAATTCAACATTGATGCGCGCAGTCTTATGAAAGACGGTGTTGATGTTCTTGCAAATGCAGTAAAAGTAACCCTTGGTCCAAAAGGTAGAAATGTTGTAATAGATAAAAGTTATGGCTCACCTCAAATTACAAAAGATGGTGTGACTGTAGCAAAAGAGATAGAATTAGAAGAGCGCTTTGCAAATATGGGTGCTCAAATGGTTAAAGAAGTAGCTTCAAAAACTGCCGACCAAGCGGGTGATGGCACTACAACAGCTACCGTTCTTGCACAATCAATCATTAACGTTGGTATTAAAAACGTAACAGCTGGTGCAAACCCTATGGATCTAAAAAGAGGTATAGACAAAGCTGTGACTACAGTTGTTGCTTCTCTAAAAAAACAGAGCAATGCAGTTGGCGACGATATCACTAAAATTGAACAAGTTGCTACAATCTCGGCAAACAACGATTTTACCATTGGTAAACTAATTGCCGAGGCTATGAGCCGCGTTAAAAAAGAGGGTGTTATTACCGTAGAAGAGGCGAAAGGTACAGAGACAGAGGTGAAAGTGGTAGAGGGAATGCAGTTCGACAGAGGTTACATCTCGCCTTACTTTATGACCAATCCAGAGAAAATGGAAGCTGTTCTTGAGAAACCACATATCCTAATCACAGACAAGAAGATCTCTACAATGAAAGATCTTATGCCTGTACTTGAGCCAGTTGCACAAGGTGGTGGGTCGCTTCTTATAATTGCCGAGGATATTGACGGCGAGGCACTTGCAACATTGGTTGTAAACCGCCTTCGTGGTACTTTGAAAATTGCAGCTGTTAAAGCTCCTGGCTTTGGCGATAGACGCAAAGAAATGTTAGAAGATATCGCAATCCTTACAGGTGGTACTGTAATTTCTGAAGAGAAAGGACTTCGCTTAGACCAAGCCACAATGGATATGCTAGGTGTTGCAGACAAAGTTACTATTGACAAAGAGAACACAACTATTGTAAATGGAGCTGGAGAAAAAGCTGCTATTGACAATAGAGTTGCTCAAATTCGCAAACAAATAGAGACTACAACTAGCGATTACGACAAAGAGAAACTTCAAGAGCGTCTTGCAAAACTTGCAGGTGGTGTAGCTGTTCTTTATGTTGGTGCAGCTAGCGAAGTAGAGATGAAAGAGAAGAAAGACCGTGTAGACGATGCACTTAGCGCAACTCGCGCTGCTGTAGAAGAGGGAACTGTACCAGGTGGTGGAGTAGCTTATATTCGCGCAATTGAAGATCTTTTAACCCTTAAAGGTGAGAATTTTGACGAGAATACCGGTATTGCTATAATTGCTCGCGCAATTGAAGAGCCACTTCGAATGATTGCAGAGAACGCAGGCATAGAAGGCAGCATTGTTGTTCAAAAGGTAAAAGAAGGTAAAGGCGATTATGGGTATAACGCTAGAACTAATGTATACGAAAATCTATATGCTACAGGAGTAATAGACCCAACCAAAGTAACTCGTATTGCTCTTGAAAACGCTGCATCTGTTGCAGGAATGTTCCTAACTACAGAGTGTGCAATGGCAGAAAAGAAAGACGCTAATGCAATGCCTATGGGCGGCGGTGGCGGCGGAATGGGTGGAATGGGCGGAATGGGCGGAATGATGTAACCCATCTAGCAACTATTTAATACGCCAAACGTATAAATATTAAATTTCAAGAAAAGCAGGAAAGGGATTTAAACTCCTTTACCTGCTTTTTTTAATTACTTTTGTAGAGCTTCAAACAGAAATTGTGAGTTCAAATACTAGGAAACATGGATCAAGGAATTAATGTAAATAAGAGGAAATCTGCTCTTTTTGAGGAGATTTACTCTGAGCATTTACATAAGATTCAATTCTTTGCCTACAACTACCTACAAGATTTTGATGCTTCTAAATGTCTAGCCCATGAAGTGTTTTTTTCAATCTGGGAAAATTGGGATGCAATTGATTTTGAAAGAGAAATTTTTAAACTATAAGATAACTGCAAACTTCAAATCTGAATCGATTATTCAAATAATGGAAATGATTCAGTTTTGCTCATTTGTAGACTATTCTCTTAATGGGAATAAAGTGACTCTTCGTAAAAGGCCTGCTGCCTAAATTACTTTTTATTGTTAAGACAATCTTAACTAGTACCTTTTTCCTATTCTTGCATATAGAATATCAAAATTTTGAAGTTTATCTTATCTATCAGAATAAGTTAAACTTTTTTTAGGGTAAGTTATATTGATTGGTGTGTTATGGACAGTTAACCTAAATATTAATTAAATTATTTTTATGAAAAAGATTCTTACACTATTGCTATGCTTTGTTCTTAGCATAAGCTTATTTTCACAAAAGAAGACAGATAACAAAGGAGTTATCTTTAATGAGGGGACTTTAGCAGAGTCATTAGCTAAAGCAAAGAGCAACAAAAAAGGCCCCAACATTGTCTTTCTTGATTGTTACACAACATGGATGAAATTTTAACTTTGCTCAAATCTAATGAATTCATGTCACTTGGAGAGAGAGATAGGACTACACTAGAAAGATTCATGCTCTCAACTAAAGGGTTTCCAAAAGAAAATACTTTAGATTATTTAAAAACAAAGGCCGATTATTTAAAAAAAATGGCTGAAACCAGCGAGGCTGGTTATAAAAAATTTCTTGAAAAATAACAACTTAAAAAGAACATTCAATAGAGGGGCTTCACAGCCCCTCTATTTTTATAAAATAGTTCAACCTTAAACATTTCGCGTAACTAGTTGTTGTTTAAAATAAAAGCTATGTTAAAAATTGGTGATAAAGCGCCCAGTTTTGTGGGTAAAGATCAAAATGGAAAAGAGATGTCTTTAGAGCAGTTT
>CAZHHY010000026.1:0-9708 GCA_964532375.1 uncultured Muribaculaceae bacterium | reverse complement strand
CAAAAAGGTGGTATTATATTTTTATCCGAAAGATAATACTCCTGGTTGCACTACCCAAGCTTGCGACTTAAGGGATAATTACCAGAGGTTTATTAGCGAGGGTTACGAGATAGTAGGGGTAAGTAAAGATAGTGAGAAATCACACCAGAAGTTTATTGAAAAACATAACCTGCCATTCCCACTCATCTCAGATACAGATTTAGAAATTATTAAAGCTTATGACGCTTGGGGCAAAAAGAAATTTATGGGAAAAGAGTATGATGGAGTTATTAGAAAAACCTTTGTGATAGATCAAGAAGGAGTAATAGCAGATATAATAGAAAAGGTTAATACTAAAGACCACTCGGCACAGATTTTAAAATAAACAAACAGCAACCCAACTACAAGTAAGTAAGCAGCAGATTAAGCAAACTAAGCGACTAACCCAAAAGCTAATCAATTAGCAAAGTCTGTATCTAATCTCAAAAAAAACAAAAAGATAGACTAACCTACTATCCAGGCCATTATGTGGTCTTGGAAGACTTCGTACTCTAAGTCAAACTCTTGTTCATCGCCATCTTTATCGGTGAAGATTGCGGTTAGTTCCCCGCTATCTTTAGGGTTAAATTTTTTGATGAAAATTTGCTTGGCAAAGTCAATTCCAGAACGAGACATCCTTTTATAGACAGCCTCTTTTGCACTCCAATAGATTGCAAGATGCAAATCACGGTCACGGTCACTCAAGTCCTCAATCTCTTCGGGTGACAGAGCCTTCTTTTCTACAGCTGTAAAGTTACGGCTAAGCAGCTCAATATCTATCCCAACGCTCTCTTCGGGGTGTGTAAGAATACATGCAAATCTAGAAGTATGTGAAATACTAATTTCAATTACGCTATTTTGCAAGAAAGGACGGCCATTATCGTGATGGCCCAAGTATAGTTTATCTTCGAAAATCTCATTCAATAACGCACGCACCGCAAGCTTTTCTTTGCGCCTGGCAGGGTTTCTTATAAGTTGTAGTTCTTCCAGCTCTTCGCTAGGAACCGAACTCAGTAAAAGCAACTCTTCTTCTGTCTCTACAATTTCCCATAAAGAGATTATTGCACCGTTCTCTAATTCTCTATTTAAAATTAGTCCCATTTCAATTTTAAAATCTATTGTGATTTATCTGATTCGTCCGAAATTTCACCAACAATCTCTTCTAGCACATCTTCAAGAGTAACAATTCCGTCTGTTCCACCATATTCATCTGCCACCAATGCTAAATGGATTTTTTTTTGCCGAAACTCCTCTAGCAAATCGCTAATTTTCTTATTCCCCGGCACAAAATAGGCCTCTCTAATATGCTGCTTCCAGTCATAATCTGCATTAGATTCCTTTAAATAGCCAACTAAATCTTTTATATAAATGAATCCCAAAACATTGTCTAAGTTGTTTTCAAATACAGGTAATCTAGAGTAACCGCATTGAACAGCAGTTTCCATTACCTCCTTAACTGTCATATTAGTATTTAACGCAGAAACCTCTACTCTAGGCTTCATAATATCATATACAGAGGTATTTGTTAGCGCTACAATATTCTTTAATAACGTTCTCTCTTGCTCATCTTTAATATTAGACCCCTCTTCTATTTCTGTTATCTCTTCTAAAGATTGAACCTCTCTCTCTTCGCGCTCCTCTTCCAAAACAAGAGTAAAGTTGTTAAGCAAACTATTAAATGGAGTAGCTATAGCACTTAACATTAATGTAAAGAAAGAGGTGCTTCTAAAAAAGCCACTCTCCCTACCCTTCAATGCTAACCTCACAAACTCATTCACAGTAAAGATAAGTACAATAGATAGCACCGCTGCTCCAACAATAGAGTTGAGCAAACGATAAGAAAAGAAAACAATAAAGAGCTTTACAAGAAGAGAAAACTGTAAAACTGTGCCATGAAAGTTCTCTGGATGCGACAAAAGATGAGATACCTGTTTCCCTTTATTATTAGAATGAGCACTAGACTCATCTTTCAAAATATTAAAGGAGCGGTTAATTCCAGATATCAAAGCATAAATTAACAGTGAGACAATTAAAAGCATCCCTAAGGAGAAATAGTCGTCTAGAATACTGCTGTTTATAATACTACTGGGAGGTTCCAATTCTATAAAATTATTGGTTATTTATGCAAATATAATTAAAAAATAATATTAGTACATTTTAAAACAATATTGTAGAAAAACTAAAGAAGAGTGGCAGTAAATTTTTCAAGCATAAAAGTAGGATAATAAGACTCTTTTGCTTTCCTGAGCCCCTCGTCTCCTATATCGTCTTCGCGATTAACATATTTAAAACCAGTGGCAATTTTTTTAATGAACTCTCTGTTAATCATTGGATAGGCTCCTCTTACGTCTGAGAATGCTTTCTCTATGTGAACTACTACAGTATCTGAGTTAAGCACCTCGCCTACTGTAAAAGCAACTATTTCGCCATCTACTCTTAAGATTCCACCCTTAAGATTGAGTTTTTCAAAATGATCTAGACATTTCTCTACCGCACATGATTCCCAAGAGAGAGTCTCTACCCCTTTACAATCTATTCGTCTACACCATTCGTGTGAGAACTCCTTTACTTCATCTACCTTGCTTGCAGTAAAATCTTCATAACTCCAGTTATAATTACTCACAAAATAGTTAAGATGGTTTCTCTTAGGTTGTAACTTCTTACCACTTAATGTCGTAAGTTTATCTGTATCATAAATATAATCGAAGCTATCTCTAACCATCTCGTAGCGAAAACCATGAGGGAACATCTTCTCTAGTTCGGCCTTGGTATCTCTAGTGAGTCCAATTAATGAGAATGCCGATTCATCTTGCAATGCATCTTTCATCATCTCTTCTATAACTTCTCTTCTATCTCCTCTACCTGCAGGGTATAGATAGTAGCGCTCTCCCGGAGTGCCGGCTCTAAGTACCAAGAAGTCTTTGAATCTTCCTATTTCCGATTTATAAATCCCATCCCAAATAAATAGATTGGTAAAATTATACTCTGCTCCACGATAGTCTGAAAGTGACAAAATTCTGTCTACCCACTCTTTATCGATTATTTCAATCTTTTTAAATTCTATCATAAAATTATTCTGAGAGCCATTTTTTTAATAGAGAAACTGCCTGTTCCTTCATTGGGTCTGGTAAAGTAGCAATTCTTGCCCTATGGCTTCCCTTTGGTTCAACAAAAAGAACAACGTTTTCGCTTTTTGGTTCACTAACCTTAACAGCACTCCAAGGGTCGAACTCTCCATAGATAAACATCATATTGCTATTTCCCTTAGCAACAAATTTTTTTAATTTTTTATAAAGAGTCTTGTCAAACTTGCCTTGAGCAGCTTTAGGTACAAAGATACTATCTAAATAACCCTTTGCGCTCTTAATAGCAAGCAGCCCTTTGAATGGCTTTATATCATAGCCATAATAACCTAACTCTCTAGATGCCTGAACAAAAAACGAAGTTGTTGTACTCTCTTTAAGATAGTAATCTGGCGAAACCATCTTTATCCAATATTTGAATATCTCATTATCACTTGCATCTTTAGCTGGCACATCGGCTATTGGGCTACCCCACTGCCAAAAAGAGAATGGATACTCCAATACAGTGTAGTCATAAATATGCGAAAGAGGCAAATTAAACTCATATTTTCTAGCAGCACATAAAGAGTCAAACTTAGGCTGTAACTCACCTCGGCGAGAAAGCACCTCAATTTGAAACTCCTCTAAACGGGCACGCTCTTCTTTTGTACCAACAAAATCTCTCAAAAATGGCTCGTGACGGCCATCTTCCTTACCCTTGCACAATGGAGCAACATAAGGTACGGTAACATCTACATCATCAGGAAAAAAGGCAGTATAAATTAATGCTGTTTGCCCACCTTTGCTTATTCCGGTAGCTATCCACTTGTTTTTGTATAAGTTGCCCATAATTTCTCTAACTCTATGTAGGTCGTAGGCCGAGTTTTTTGCTGTTAGATATTTCCAATCTTTATTTGTTGGCGTCGATTCCAAAAAATAACGATGCTCTACAACCACAATGTTGGCATCTACTAATTTAGAGATCTCGTCTCTGTAGGTAGGTCTTGCGGCATATGATGCACCATAACCTTCGGTAACCATAACAGTAGGTCTGTCAAAAGAGACATTCATAACATAAACTCGCTGCTTAAAGGTTCCCAATGCTGGGTTATTATGATCTATAGGCTGTTCTACGTAAAGCACATATTTATCGTTAAAGTCTTTTGCAGGAATTCTAGAGACTCCCGATACACCAGGCAGTTGTTCTATTCTAGAGATGAGCGTATCTTGAACCTCAGAAATAACAACCTGTGATTTAGTTGCTGCCTCCTGAGCAACTAAAATGGAACTCCAACTAAAAAATAGTGAGCAGAGCACAAGAGCTGTGGCAATAAGCCTGTTTTTCATTTCGTACATAGAGATGTAATTAATAATTAATTGATACCTATCTTAGTGACGTTTAAAAATATTAGCAACCAATAAACGAGCAAAAATAAAGAAAAAACCTTACTTTTGTTTAAAATTTGAGAGAGAATGAGCAATTTCGTACAAGAACTCACATGGAGAGGTATGGTCCACAACATAATGCCCGGGACCGAACAGCAACTAGAAAAAGAGATTACAGCAGCATACGTAGGAATAGACCCTACTGCAGATTCATTACATATAGGCCACTTGGTGAGCATAATGATGCTAAAGCACTTTCAATCTAACGGCCATAAACCAATTGCACTTGTAGGTGGGGCAACCGGAATGATTGGAGACCCATCTATGAAATCTTCAGAGAGAAACCTACTTGACGAACCTACTTTGCGCCACAACCAGAATGCAATAAAGCAGCAACTATCTCGTTTTTTAGATTTTGACTCAGACGCACCCAATGCTGCCATTATGGTAAATAACTACGATTGGATGAAAGATTATACTTTTCTACATTTCATAAGAGATATAGGAAAGCATATTACAGTAAACTATATGATGAATAAAGACTCTGTTAAAAAAAGAATTAGCGGAGACGATAAAGAGGGAATGTCATTTACAGAATTTACCTACCAACTGGTTCAAGGATATGACTACCTGCATCTTTACGAGAATTATGGCTGCAAACTTCAAATGGGAGGGAGCGACCAATGGGGCAATATAACCACAGGCACAGAACTAATCCGTCGCAAAACAGCTGGCGAGGCTTTTGCTCTTACCTGCCCGCTCATAACAAAAGCAGATGGTGGAAAGTTTGGCAAAACAGAGCAAGGAAATATATGGCTAGACCCTAACTACACCTCGCCATATGCATTCTACCAATTTTGGCTCAATGTTAGCGACCAAGATGCCCAGAGGTATATGAAAATTTTCACAATGCTCTCTAAGGAAGTAATTGACAATGAAATAGCAAAACATTTAGAGGCACCTCACCTAAGAGAGTTGCAAAAGCTTCTTGCAAAAGAGGTTACCACAATGGTTCACGGCCCTCAAGAGTATGATAAAGCTGTTAAAGCTTCTTCTATCCTTTTTGGGCAATCTACTTCAGAAAATTTAAGAGAATTAGATGAAAGAACATTCCTAAATGTATTTGAGGGGGTGCCTCAGTTTGATATTACTGGCGAAAATCTCAAAGAGAATATTATAGAACTACTTGCGGTGCACACTGCGATATTCCCCTCTAAAGGAGAGTGCCGAAAAATGATACAGGCAGGAGGGGTAAGCATAAACAAGAGCAAAATAGATTCTATAGAACTAACGTTGAGTGAAAACGATTTGCTCAATCAAAAATATGTTCTTGTTCAAAAGGGCAAGAAAAATTACTTTATTTTAAAAATAAGTTAATATGGAAAGTCAAAGCACAAGACAACATAAGGTTTCAAGACAACTACAAAGAGACCTTTCAGAAATATTCCGCGAAAAAGGGACCCAAGCATTCAAGGGAGCAATGATAACTGTTACCACTGTAAGAATAAGTCCCGATCTTTCTGTAGCACGAGTATACGTTAGCATCTTCCCTTCTGCAAAAACAGCCGAAGTTTTAGAGATTATAGAGTCCACAGCCCGAACCATAAGAGGCGAACTAGGTAACAGAGTATCCAAGCAACTTAGAATTGTACCCGAGCTAGTATTTATATTAGACGACTCGCAAGATTACGTAGAGAAAATAGATCAACTTCTCAAAAAGTAGTAATACATTGCAACTCTGTTCTAACACAATATTTTAATACAGCTCTAACACAATTATACAGCTACGTTCTAATTCTATAACCTTGCATTAATACTATACAATTGCATCTGACACTCTTCATAGCTAAAAGATATCTGTTTGCTAAAAAATCGCATAACGTTATCAATATAATATCTGTGATAAGCGCGGCTGGAATTGCTATAGGTACTGCAGCTCTAATAATTATTCTATCTGTTTATAATGGGTTTGAAGGAATTATTAAATCTCTTTACTCTACTTATGAGTCTGATTTACTAATAACGCCAGCTATAGGAAAAACCTTCTCTCCAAACACAGCACAATTCCAACAGGTACGAGACAATCAAAATATTGCTGAGTTTTGTGAAATTGTAGAAGAGAATGTTTTTGTAAAATATGGCAATCAGGAGTCTGTAGCTGCAATAAAAGGGGTAGATTCCAATTTCGCTCATATAACTCAAATCAAAAAATATATAAAAGAGGGAGAGTTCTCTCTCTTTCATGGAGAGACTCCACAAGCAATAATGGGGCGTTCAATGGCTTTTCGCCTTGGGCTTAGAGTACACTTTATAGATCCTCTACAACTCTATTTTCCATCTAGAAATAGGGCTCTCTCAATAGTAAACCCTGCCTCGTCTCTAAATATGCAAGAGATATTTCCAGCAGGATTATACACTCTAGATCAAGGCTTTGACAATAAGTATATCTTCATTCCAATTGAGGTGGCTAGAAACCTACTTGAATATGAGCACGAAGTTACTTCTGTTGAGATCTATACAAAAGGGAATGTTAACATAGAGCAGCTCAAAGCAGAGATCAAAAAAATAGTTGGTCCAGACTATTTTGTCAAAGACCGGTATGAACAAAACGAGACCCTCTACAAAATGATGAAGTCAGAGAAAGTCTCTATCTATATTATTTTGCTCTTTGTAGTTATCATAATCTCTTGTAACCTCTTTGGTTCACTCTCAATGCTCATTATAGAGAAAAAAGACGATACCAATACTCTCAAAGCATTAGGGGCAAATGACAAGATGATTAAAAGAATATTTCTTCTTGAAGGTTGGATGATCTCTCTTCTTGGAATTTTTGTTGGTGTTGTAATTGCACTTTTCGCTAGCTTCATTCAACAACAATTTGGTATAATACCAATGCCAGGGAATTTTATTGTAAGTAGTTATCCAATAATTGTCAATCTACAAGATGTTGTTCTAACTATCTGTGGCATAGCGGCTATAGGCTTATTTTCGGCTATGCTACCTTTTTTAATTGTAAAAAAAATTGAAAATTTTTAAAAATGATGCAACGTTTTACTCACCTTATGCATCTTAAAGATGTAGGTTTAGGTTTTAGTACACAAGAAAAGGGGTCGATGTCTGTAGCAGGGGATCGGCCTTTTTGCGTTAAACCAACTGTAGCCATATCAATTGCGCTACTATTTCTGGCACTCATCACAACCGCACAGCCTCGCGTTGTAATTCTTGCCACCGGCGGAACCATAGCAGGTAGTGCTGCAAGCTCTGTGCAGGCATCATACAGCCCCGGAGTGCAAAACATAGAGGTAATCATTGCTTCGGTTCCAGAAATAAAATCTATAGCCACTTTAAAGGGTATTCAGGTATGCAATATCTCTAGTCAAAATATAGACGAGAAAATATGGTTAGACCTATGGAGAATTGCAGATAGCCTCTTCACAAATGATTTATGCGACGGTATTGTAATTACCCACGGCACAGACACAATGGAAGAGACCGCCTATTTCCTTAACCTCACATTGCGCCACACAAAGCCCGTTATTCTTACAGGCTCAATGAGGCCCGCCACCTCTCTAAGTGCCGATGGCCCATTCAATCTTTACAACGCAGTAGCACTTGCTGCCTCTCCCCTAGCTCACAACAAAGGAGTTATGGTTACAATGAACGACTATATATTCTGTGCAAACGATGTTACCAAAAACAACACTGTAAATACCAACGCCTTTACTTGCCCCAACTTTGGCCCATTAGGTTACATGAGAGATGGCGTGCCAACCTTTTACAGAGAGAATAAATTTATCCACACCGTCGCATCTGAATTTGATGTTTTTAGCTTAGCCAAGCTCCCTAATACCGAGGTGAATAGGCTTCCTAAAACAGAGATTGTTCTTTCATATGCATTTGCATCGGATGCCGCCATAAATGCCATAATTGATTCTGGAGTACAAGGTATTATAATTGCTGGAGTTGGCCACGGAAACTACAATAGACCAATTGCCCAAGCTATTAAACGAGCAGCTGCACAAAACATTGCAGTTGTTAGATCTAGTAGAATCCTTACAGGAGGAGTAGATTTAGCAGCCGAAGAATACGACCCCAAATGGCCTGTCGCTTTTAACAAAAGCCCACAAAAAGCCCGCATCCTACTCATGCTAGCCCTCACCAAAACCACCAACCCCGTTGAGATCCAACGCATTTTCAAGCAATACTAAACTCGGCCAAAGTTCTTCTACGATTTCATCGCCGTGGTTTTTACACACAGAGAAAATGCTTTTTTATTAAAATGCCGAGGTAGAATCGACTAAAGTTTTCTATCTTGTAACTCCTTGTATTTAAACGAGATAAATTACAACCCTCACAAATTTCCAGCTACTTTATTGCTTAGATTTCTTGGCATATAATCATATTCATATGCTTTTCGAGTATTAATTTAAATAGATCAAATTTCATCTATCAGATAAATATGCAAATTAGTGATATTATGCGCTTTATAGATTAGGGTATCACAATGAACACTGGACATTAGAAGAAGTCAACTATCTGAATATAAGAACCTCCAGAGAAATGCAAACAATATTAAATTGCGCCCCACAAAAGGCAAGCAGCAGCAAGCGGGGAATAATCGCCCAAGCACGGGCATTGAACTTTAGCCTCTGGCAATTTAGGTGGAAAACTTTAAAATGCGACAGCTTCACTTTTTCCACATTCTTTTGTGGGAAACTTTAGCAAATCAAAATGGGCAAAAACAGCTTCTTGTGAAGAGTTCGCAATGTGGGAAACTTTAGCAAATCTAGATAGGAAATAGGCCAAATAAAGAAGAGCCACTGCCAGTCATAGAGGCATAGATTGCTCCTTGTTGGTAAAGCAGTTCTTTTTGAAGTGCAAGTTGGGGGTATTTCTCAAAGATATGCTTTTCAAAATCGTTGACCAGGTTTGTTTTCCACTCTTGTGGAGGCATTTGCAGAATCTCTTTGAGATGTGCCGAGGTTGGGCTGTGATGTGCTCGGGATTTTTCTAGGATAATGCCCGAGAAAGCCTCTGCGGTAGAGATAAATATGTTTGGTGAGATAATTTTTATTTCGAAACTATTAAGAATATTTAATGAGTATCTCTCTAGAATGTCTCCTTTGCCAGTTACAAGAACAGGAGAATATTCATTGTTTGAATTTTCGTGAGGGCTACCTATAATTTCGTGAGGGTTGCCTAAGACTTTGTGAGGGTTACATATCTCTTCGTGGGCGAGAAT
>CAZHHY010000025.1:0-15075 GCA_964532375.1 uncultured Muribaculaceae bacterium | reverse complement strand
GGCGTTAGGGTTGTTGTAATTATTAAACTCAAAGTAAGGAAAAATTGGGAAGTTACTATTTTTCATTTTTTCTTTGAGTTTTGCCTCATAGACATTTGTGCTCCAATTTAATAAGTTAGGAGGTAAAAAGCCACAATGATCTAGGCCATATGTGCTAACATATTGAAAATCGGCTCCATTTGTAACGTGAATGTCAATGAAAAGTTCTGGCATCCATTGGCCATATAGCTTTAGAAGAGCTCTTGTCTCTGGAGCATCGGCCTTAATAAAATCACGGTTCATATTGTACTTTTGAGCAGTGACACGAGCGCCAACTTCTAGAGGACCATTTTGATTGATTCTATAGTGAGTACCAAAATCTTCGTGACCATCTACATTTATTATAGGGATAAAAAGAAGCGACACACTATCTAGAATACCCTCATACTTATTATATATAGCAATATCTCGAAGTAACATGAGACCAGCATCTTTGCCATCGGGTTCTCCGGCGTGAATGGCTGCTTGTGCCAGTATTACACTACGCCCTTTTGCTCTAATCTCACTGGGGTTAGTTAATCCATCTTTATCTAAAATTAACAGTGGAATCTCTCTCCCTTGAGGCGATGTCCCAATTGATAGGTAGCTTATCATACTAGAGTTGCTTGCAAGAAATTTGCTAAATTCCACCGTTTGAGCATACCTAGGAGTTTCGTTAAACCCATGGGTTTCGTAATATGTTAAGAACTCTTTGTTTGAAACTTGTTGGCCAAAAGATGGTAGTGAAATTAATAAAAATAGAGATAAAAAGAGGTAACTTGCTTTGCTCAAAGCCTTTTTACTTTTGCTAGACAGACTGTGTAATTTCATCTTTTGTATTGGTTTTTAAGAAGGTTCGAATATTCCAGAGATTAAAAGAGTAAGGTGTTTCTGACATTAAAGGTATAAAAGATTCTTTAAACTCTATACTTTCAGATAATTAGCTAATTATCAGTGGTTTAATTTTGTCAGATAGACCTTTATAAGTAACCGTCCGTTGATCCCCGTCTGTTTTGGTTGTTTAGTGCCTACCGGCGGTTGGTTACTACTTCGCAGGTTGTTTAGTGCCTACCGGTGGTTGGTTACTGCTCCGCAGGGCAGGCTCTGGCTTACGTAACGTGCAAGATAGTGAGCCGTATTGGTTATTATAATGCACACCTACTTCGGGTTCGGCCTTTTTATTAGTAAAAAAGTGGCTAATGGTGAACATTCTGGTTGTTGGGGCCTTGCAGTGTTCAGTGTTGAGATCATTGCAAGAGAGGCCAACGCCTATAAACAAAAACATTGAGAGGCCTTAAAAAACATTATATTGAACACTGGAAAACCATTCAAATACTTTACACATCCCACCAGTTTTGAAGATTTATCTATGTAGGAAACCTTAACTATTGAATTGTTAATAGGGCATTTACTAGCCTATTAGAAAAGTCAATTTATTAATAATGAGTGTTCCCCTAAAAAAAGCAGAATTCAGAAATTTGTTTTACGCTTAGCGCAGCAGACAAACTCCGTCTACACCTTCTTTCACCAGAGCAGAGATTGGCTATCTTGCAGATACATATTTATTTGTGAAGCATAAAAAAGGCTATCTCAAAATAATTTTGAGATAGCCTTTATTGCTATTTTGGTGACTAATGAATTGATTAATTAGTCCCTTCCGAATTTTGCAAGATTCCCCAATTCTTCTTCAATACGAAGTAGTTGGTTATATTTTGCCATGCGGTCTGAACGGCTAAGTGAGCCGGTTTTGATTTGACCGGAGTTTGTAGCTACTGCTATATCTGCAATAGTAGAATCTTCGGTTTCACCCGAGCGGTGAGATATAACAGAAGTGAACTTGTTGCGATGGGCAAGTTCAATCGCATTCAAAGTCTCTGTTAGAGTTCCAATTTGGTTTACTTTAATAAGGATTGAGTTACAGCTACCTAACTCGATTCCTTTTTTAAGGAATTTAACGTTGGTTACAAGTAGATCGTCTCCAACAAGCTGAATCTTAGAGCCAAGCTCATCTGTTAGGAGTTTCCAACCATCCCAATCTTGCTCGTCCATACCATCTTCGATAGAGTCTATAGGGTATTTGTTTATAAGCTCTTTAAGATATGCTACTTGAGCTTTTGCATCTCTTTTAGTACCATTTGGGCCTTCGAACTTAGAGTAATCGTAGATGCCATCTTTGTAAAATTCGCTAGCTGCGCAGTCTAAAGCAATTGTAATATCTTTGCCAGCTTTGTATCCTGCCTTTTTAATTGCAGCCATAATAGAGTCTAAAGCATCTTCGGTGCCATTAAGCGCTGGGGCAAAGCCGCCCTCGTCTCCTACAGCTGTGCTAAGGCCTCTGTCGTGGAAAATCTTCTTTAAAGTGTGGAAAACCTCGGCACCCATTCTTAGAGCCTCTTTGAAGCTTGGGGCACCAACTGGGCGAATCATAAACTCTTGAAATGCAATAGTTGCATCGGAGTGAGAACCTCCGTTAATAATATTCATCATTGGAATAGGTAGGGTAACAGCGTTAGTGCCTCCTATGTAACGATAAAGTGGAATTTGAAGATAATTAGATGCTGCTCTTGCTACAGCGAGCGACACGCCAAGAATAGCGTTTGCGCCTAATTTAGATTTTGTAGGGGTTCCGTCTAATTCAATTAAAAAGTTGTCTATCTCGGCCTGGTTAAGAGCACTCATACCCATAATTGCAGGTGCTATAATCTCATTTACATTTTTAACTGCTTGCAAAACGCCTTTACCCATATAACGAGATTTATCTCCATCTCTTAATTCTACTGCTTCGTTAGTGCCTGTAGAGGCTCCAGAAGGAACAGCTGCCCTACCAAAAGCGCCTGAAAGAAGGTTAACATCTACTTCAATAGTTGGGTTTCCTCGTGAATCAAGAATCTCACGGGCGTGTACATTACAAATTTCCATAATTACTTAAATATTTTAATATTTGGTTGTTTTTATTAGTCGCGTAGCATATATTCAATTGTGCTCACAACTCTTACAGTTTTAATTTGAGGGGTATTTGCATCTCTATCTTCTATAGAGAATTGGCCTTGGCTTGCGGTTTTGATTTTTCCAAGTTTACTATTGGAGTCTATCGCAAATTTTTCGGCAGAAGCCCTTGCATTTTTTGTTGCCTCTTCTATCATAGAGGGTTTAATATCGTTAAGAAGAGTAAATAGGTATTGAGTAACGTATTGGTAATCTCCAGAAAGAAGCGCAACTCCTTTTGTAAGGAGTTCAGACTGACTCGAAATTATCTTACTTACTAGTTCTACTTTTTCTGATGTTACTGTTATTATACTTGTAATATTATAACGATAGCTAGATTGTTGGCTCTGGTACCTCTCGGCATTCATATCAATAATTGAAGGTGCCGATACTGTTATTTCACTCTCTTCTAACCCCTTTGATTTTAGATAAGAGATTATAATTTCATTTTTATTACTAATTGCTTTGTAAAGCGATGGGAGATCGTCTCCTATCTCTTTATATACAACCGGCCATATAACTTTGTTCGCCGGAACTTCAACTTGGGCAAGCCCCTTTACGTTCACGATTCTGTCATAAGACTTTAGAGAGACAACAGCACTCTTAATAAATAAACCCAAAGACATGAGGCCCAACATTATAAATAGGCCAAGAAATAGAGGTTTTTCAGAAATATTAGTTCCCATAAATTTTGATTAAATTTGCGAATTACATTACAAGCCATGTTAATATTAACGAGCAAATTTAACAAAGCTTTTTCTATTTTTACAACTGAATACTAACAAATATTAAGCCATGAAACAAATTCTAAATTTATTATCAATCATATTGCTGGCCATTGTTATCTCTATTCCTGCCTACGCTCAAGAAAATATTTCGTTACGAATTGTAAGAGGCAAATCAGATACTGTTACCTCTAGGGTGCATTACATTGTTGGAGTAGCTCATAAAGGATCGCAGATTCTTGTTAATGGTATTCCTGTAAAACAATATAAAACAGGCTCTTTCGGGGTAGAACTTAACCTCAAAGATGGCGATAACAAAGTAGATGTAAAAGCTACTATAGGAGCTGCTGTACAAACAGAAACTTTCTCTATATATTATAAAAAGGCTGAACCTGTGGTTGCTGAGGCTACACTAGCCTATAATCTTCCTATTGTGATTACCAAGAAAGGAGCATATCTTAACTATGGAGCGGGAGACGACCGTTTAGGTGGTGCTAAAATTAACTTTCTTGCACCTGGTGTTAAAATGGAACTTATTGGAATTGAAAAAAATCTATACAAAGTTAAATTATCTGAAAACAGATATGCCTACATTCCAATGCAGTTTGCAGAGATACTACCTTTTGGAGAAAAATCACCCTTCTCACTAACTGGCTCTTGGTCTGTATCTAATATTGGCAAGGCAGATAAAGTTAGAGTTACACTAGAAAATAAACAGCCATATATCATATATAGCGAACCGGAATCTAACAGACTAATTGTAGATATTCACGGTGTGGCTTGCAATTCAAATTGGATTACTCAATATCTTAATTTAGAGTCAATTGAATATGTACATCTAAACCAAAAAGAATCTGACGTTCTATCTGTTATAATTAAACTTAAAGATAAATACAGCTGGGGTTATTCTGTTGATTATTCTGGAAATGCATTAGAAATTACAGTAAGACATACTCCTGCAATTTTGAGCAGCAAATCTAAGGTTAAATCAAAAACATCTTTGGCCGGGCTCTATTTTGGATTAGATGCAGGCCATGGGGGTAGCGCTAGTGGAGCCGTAAGCCCTTCTGGCATTAAAGAGAAAGAGCAAAATCTTGCAATGGTTTATATGCTTAAAGAGGAGATAGAAAAGAGGGGAGGCAGAGTTATTTTAAGTAGAACAGAAGATATAGATATGTCTATGCAAGAGAGGAGAGATATTTTTAATAACTCAGGAGTAGATATGGTTCTTTCTGTTCATTGTAATGCTGGTGGCTCCCCTTTACGTCCTATGGGCACTAGTACTTACTACAGACACATAGAGAATAGGCCGCTTGCCAAGGTTGTGCTTAACAGGTTGCTCGAACTTAATCTGAATAATTTTGGATTGATTGGTAATTTCAACTTTTCACTTGTTGCTCCTACTGAGTACCCCTCAATTCTAGTAGAGACCCTCTTTATGAGTTCTCTTCCAGACGAAGAACAGCTTGCCTCTCCTGAATTCCAAAGGCAAATGATGGTTAAAGTTGCATTAGGGTTAGAAGATTATATTAAATTAGTAAAGGAATCACTTTAAATTGCAATTAGTAAGCAACTTATGTAACCAACATTTGTTAATGGATAAATAGCTAAATAATAGTTAATGAGTTTCAAACTATCGTCTAAATTTAAGCCAACAGGAGACCAACCCGAGGCTATAGAACTTTTGTCTAAATATTTGAACGAAGGTGTTAACGCTGCAACACTGCTTGGTGTTACGGGTTCGGGTAAAACCTTTACTATGGCCAATGTAATTGAAAAGCTACAGAGGCCAGCCCTTATCTTGAGTCATAATAAGACACTTGCGGCTCAGTTATATGGAGAGTTCAAATCTTTTTTCCCAGACAATGCAGTTGAATATTTTGTCTCTTATTACGACTATTATCAACCCGAAGCCTATTTGCCTACTACCGATACATATATAGAGAAAGATTTAAGTATAAATGAAGAGATTGAGAAGCTTAGACTCTCGGCATCTAGTGCGCTTCTCTCTGGTAGAAAAGATGTAATTGTTATATCTAGTGTTTCATGTATTTATGGAATTGGGAACCCCGAAGATTTTCACTCAAATACAATAAATATAAAAAGAAGCGAAAAAATATCTAGGAGTAAGTTACTCTATGCTTTGGTAGACAGCCTCTATTCAAGAAATGAGAATGAATTTAAACGGGGGGTATTTAGAGTTAAAGGCGATACTGTAGATATCTATCCTGCCTACGCCGATAACTCTGTTAGAATCATATTTTTTGGTGACGAAGCCGAAAGTATTGAGCTATTCGACCCTATCTCTGGTGCCCACATAAAGGACCTAGAAAATATAGCTATTTACCCTGCAAATATCTTTGTGACAACTAAAGAGAGAATGAAAAGTGCAATCGTTCAAATTCAAGACGATATGCTAAGCCAGTTCAACTATTTTAACGAAATTGGGAAACCGCAAGAGGCTAAAAGACTTAAGCAGCGAGTAGAGTATGATCTAGAGATGATTAAGGAGATTGGATATTGCCCTGGTATTGAGAATTATTCCCGCTATTTTGATGGACGAAAGCCTGGAATGCGCCCCTTTTGCCTAATAGATTATTTCCCAGATAATTTTTTAACCTTTATAGATGAGAGCCACGTGACAATTCCTCAAGTAAGAGCAATGTATGGCGGAGATAGATCTAGGAAAGAGACTCTAATAGGTTATGGGTTTAGATTACCTGCCGCCGCCGATAATAGACCTCTTAAATTTGATGAATTTGAAGCTATATTGGGGCAAAGAGTATTTGTTAGTGCAACCCCCGCCGACTACGAATTGAATGTTTCTGAGGGTCTTATAGTAGAGCAAGTTGTGAGGCCTACGGGGTTACTAGACCCACCTATTGAGGTGAGGCCTACTGCAAACCAGATAGACAACCTTCTAGAAGAGATAAGAATAAGAACCGATAAAGATGAGAGAGTTCTTGTTACTACTCTTACCAAACGAATGGCAGAAGAATTAGATAAGTATTTGTCTGCTATAGATATAAGATGCCGTTATATCCATTCAGATGTAGATACCCTAGAGAGAGTAGAGATATTGGAAGATTTTCAGATGGGTAGGTTCGATGTGCTAATAGGTGTAAATCTTTTAAGAGAAGGTTTAGATTTGCCTCAGGTCTCTTTGGTAGCAATTTTAGATGCCGATAAAGAAGGGTTCTTACGTAGCGAAAGAGCACTTACCCAAACAGCAGGAAGGGCTGCCCGTAATGTAGATGGCCGGGTTATTATGTATGCCGATAGAATTACCGGATCTATGCAAAGAACAATAGACGAAACCAATCGTAGAAGGAAAAAACAGGCCTATTACAACATAGAACACAACATTATTCCAACCCAAATTGTTAAACAGGTACGAAATGTGCTAGGTAAAAATAGGGAGTACGATGCAGACTTGGAAGAGGCAAATCCACTTTTGTTAGACCCTGTTATGGCCTCTTTTAACCCCATACAAATAAAAGAGGCAATAAAGGCTGCAAAGCTACAAATGGAAAACGCCGCTGCCGATTTAGACTTTATGAGAGCTGCTAAATTCAGAGACGAAATGAATGCTCTCAAAAAGATGCTCGAAAAAAACAACTAATTTATCTAACGCCTATGTTCTCTAAACAAATGGAGAAGATTTTAGATTCTTCTGCACAAATAGAAAAAGATCAAGTTAAAAACTCTCTTGAAATTGCTAAGGAAGCTCTTAACGGACAAGTTAGAAGCGACGGTACTCCATTTATTAATCACGTAATTGCAGTTGCAGAGATTATAGTTTTGGAAATGGGTCTTTTAATGCCTGCAATATCTGCTTTCTTTTTGCACGAAGCCTCTAGAAGCAATCGCTCTATATTAGACGAGAATCAAAAGTTATTTTCAGAGGAGATTATGGCAATGGCAAATAGTCTCAACAAAATTTCGGAAATTAAACCAAAAGATACTGGTTTACAGGCAGAGAATTACAGGAAATTAATAATAAGCTACTCTAAAGACCCTAGAGTTACGTTGATTAAATTGGCAGATAGGCTAGAAATAATGCGTAGCCTAGAGATTTTTTCAAAATCTAAACAGCTTAAAAAAGCAACTGAAACTCTGTTGCTCTACGCTCCTTTAGCTCACCAACTGGGTTTGTATAATGTTAAAAGTGAGATGGAAGATCTCTCTTTTAGATATACCGATTCCGAAAATTATCGTCTAATAAACAATAAACTTAAAGCCGGCGAACAAGAGCGAAAAAGACTTACAGACTTATTTGTAAAACCTATTGAGTTAGGTCTCAAAAAAGCTCATATTAAATACAAACTAAAAAGCAGAACAAAAACAGCATACTCTATCTATAAGAAGATGCAGAACCAAGGAATTTCCTTTGAATCTATAGCAGATGTGTATGCAATAAGAATAATTATAGACTCTACTCTTGAAAGGGAAAAGGAGCTATGCTGGAAGGTATATTCTATTGTAACAGAGAATTATAGCCCCGATACTAAAAGATTGAGAGATTGGATAACTGTGCCCAAGGAAAATGGGTATGAATCTTTACATACAACCGTGCATACCAAAGACAATCATGTAATTGAGGTTCAAATTAGAACAACTCGAATGGACGATATAGCAGAGAATGGTTTTGCAGCACACTGGGCATATAAAGGAGTTCGTAGCGAACAAGGGCTCTCACTTTGGCTCAATGGAGTAAAAAAACTACTAGAATCAGGTAATATAAGAGACGCTCATAAAGAGGTGAGCCTTTCTCTTGGAGAGGTATTTGTATTTACTCCCGATGGAGACCTTAGAAGACTTGCTGCAGGTGCCTCTGTGCTAGATTTTGCATTTGATATTCATACCAATTTGGGAGTGAGATGTTCGGGTGCTAAAATTAACGGAAAGCCCGCCTCTATTAGAGAGAGCCTTAAAACTGGCGATGTGGTGGAGATAATGAGCAGCAAAAACCAGAAACCTACTCAAGATTGGCTTAAGTATGTTGTCTCTTCTAAGGCCAGAGCCAAAATAAAGCAGAAGCTAAAGGAAGAAGATGGAAAAAGAGCTTTAGAGGGAAGAGAGTTATTGGAAAGAAGGGTGACCAACTGGAAATTTGTATTCAACGACACCCTTATCATGTATCTACTAAAGCATTATAAGTATAAAACTGCAAGTGACTTTTATACCGCTATAGCAAAAGAAGAGATAGATATAGTAGATATTAAATCTGTAATAACAGCTAAAGAGAAAGAGAGCACATTAGAAACCAAAGAGGTATTTGTTGCACCTGCACAAAAAAGCGAAAAGCAGAGTTCTAAAGCCGATTCCGACTATTTAGTAATAGATGAAAAAGTTAACCAGGTTGGCTTCAAACTTGCAAAGTGCTGTAACCCTATTATGGGAGATGATGTATTTGGCTTTGTGACTATAAAAGAGGGCGTTAAAATACATAGAATGAGCTGCCCCAATGCATCTAGGCTCATTGAAAATTACCCATATAGAGTACATAAAGTTAAATGGCGAGAAAGTGTTTCTGGCCAAAGTTTTCAAGCTTCGCTTAGAATAAGCGGCTATGGCGAAGCTGCAACAGGGCAGCAAATTATAGAAATAATAAACTCTCTTTCAATATCTTTACGTAATTTCTCAATTTCTGAACAGAAGGGGAAGGTAGAGGCAAAAATGGTGGTTGCTGTATCTAATAACCAGCAACTAGACAAACTTATATTTAACCTTCGTAAACTAAAAGGGGTTAAATCTGTAAACAGAGTAGCAAATGTCTAATAGTATAATAATAAAAGGAGCAAAGCTCAATAACTTAAAAAATATAGATCTAGAGATACCGAGGGATAAACTTGTGGTAATTACAGGTATTTCTGGCTCGGGAAAATCTACATTGGCTTTCGACACAATTTTTGCCGAGGGGCAAAGACGCTTTGTAGAGAGCCTCTCTTCATTTGCTCGTCAATTCTTAGGACGAATGACAAAACCAGATGTAGATGAAATTACCGGAATACCTCCTGCTATTGCAATTGAGCAAAAAGTAAATACTCGAAACCCTAGATCTACTGTTGGAACCACTACAGAAATTTATGAATATCTAAGACTTCTCTATTCTAGGATAGGTAAAACCTACTCTCCTGTAACCGGGAAAGAGGTTAAAAGAGATAGCGTAACAGATGTTATTGACTATATAAACTCTTTATCTGAAGGCGAAACGGTTTATATTTTGGCACCTGTAGGCTGGGAGCAAGATGCGGTTCGCACAGCTAATTTGCTCACATTAAAAGAAGAGGGCTATACAAGACTTTGGAGCGAAGGCCAAATTCTTAGGATAGAGAATGCATTAAGTGGAGAAATAGATTTAGGCGCCAACGTCTACCTGTTGGTAGATAGAATTAAGAACGACTCTTTAGAAGAGACTCAACAAAGGCTTTTCGACTCTGTGAGCACCGCTTTTTCTGTAAACAAAGGGCAAGCCCAAGAGAGAGAGAGACTTTATATTGCTACTGGAGTTAATCCAAATTACAAATTAAAATCTTTCTCTACTCTTTTTGAAAGAGATGGTGTATCGTTTGAAGAACCAAGTGAACAACTCTTTAGTTATAATAACCCTGTTGGAGCCTGTCCTAACTGCTCTGGGTATGGAAAAACTATTGGAATAGACCCTGGATTAGTAGTCCCAAACCCCGCCTTAAGCGTTTATCAAGAGGCTATTGCATGCTGGCGAGGCGATACCATGAGAAGTTTTTACACCGAATTGATAGATAGCTCACATAAATTTGATTTCCCAATACATAATCCATATAAAGAGCTTACCGAAGAACAGAAACTGCTTTTATGGAATGGAAATAGATACTTTACAGGACTTAACAAGTTCTTCCAAATCTTAGAAGAGCAGAAATATAAAATTCAATACCGTTTTATGATTAGCAGGTATTCAGGCAAAACTACCTGCCCTGAATGCAATGGTAATAGACTAAGGAAAGAGGCACTTTACGTTAAAATAGATGGAAAAAACATCTCGGAACTTTTAGAGATGAGTATTGCTAATCTCTATCAATTTCTGAAGAATATTAAACTTGATAGATACGACAGTAAAATTGGAGATAGAGCACTTAAAGAACTTTTGGGACGTCTTTCATGTATGATAGATGTAGGGCTTCCATATCTAACGCTCAATAGACCGTCTAACACTTTAAGTGGGGGAGAAAGCCAGAGGATAAACCTTGTAAGTTCAATAGGGAGTAGTTTAGTAGGATCTCTTTATATTTTAGATGAACCAAGTATTGGCTTGCACCCTAGAGATACCGAGAGACTTATAAGGGTGCTTAAACAATTACGTGATTTAGGCAATACAGTGCTCATAGTAGAGCATGACCAAGAGATAATGAGAGCGGCCGATTTAATAATTGATATTGGGCCCCTTGCAGGTGAGTTTGGAGGCGAGGTGGTATTTACCGGTACTCCACAAATGGCAATTTCGTCTATTGATAACGATAAGAGTCTTACTGTTAAATATTTAAATGGATTAGAGAAAATAGAGGTGCCAAGCTCTAGAAGAGAGTGGTGTAACTCAATTAATGTAATAGGAGCATATGAGAATAACCTTAAAGATATTGACGTTCAATTCCCTTTACGGGCTTTTACTGCCGTAACCGGGGTGAGTGGCTCGGGTAAATCTACACTAGTTCAAGATATACTATATCCAGCTTTAAATATGAGAATAAACCAATTAGGGGAGAAACCAGGGGGCCATTTAGATCTCACAGGAGATGTCGGTAAAATAACATCGGTAGAGTATATAGACCAAAACCCTATTGGAAAATCTACTCGCTCAAACCCTGCTACTTACCTTAAGGTATATGACGAAATAAGGCGTCTTTTTTCTGAGCAGCCATATGCTAAGGCAAATAGATATGGGCATTCTCATTTTTCATTTAATATAGATGGCGGGAGATGCCCCGAATGTCAAGGAGATGGGGTAATTAAGATTGAAATGCAATTTATGGCCGATGTTCAAATGGTTTGTGAATCGTGTGCAGGGAAAAGATTTAAACAAGATATTTTAGAAGTAAGATATAAGGGAAAAAACATTAATGACATACTAAACATGAGTGTGGCCGAGGCCATTGAATTCTTTGGAACACAAAAGGAAGCCTCTGCCTTACGAATTGCTCAAAAACTTATTCCTCTAAAGGCTGTGGGCCTCTCATATGTTCAACTTGGGCAAAGTAGTAGTACTCTATCTGGTGGCGAGAGCCAAAGAGTTAAATTAGCATCTTTCCTTGCAAAAGAATCTAGCAACGAATCTATTCTCTTTATTTTTGACGAACCTACAACAGGATTGCACTTTCACGATATAGATAAATTGATGGATTCCTTTAACGCTCTCATAGCCAGGGGGCATACTATTATTGTAGTAGAACACAACATGGACGTTGTTAAATGTGCCGATTGGGTAATAGACCTAGGCCCCGAAGGAGGAGACAATGGAGGTAAGCTCATATTTGCAGGCACGCCCGAAGAACTTGTAAGACAACAGCAAAGCTATACAGCACAAGCTCTTAAAGAGTATCTATCATAAGAAGATGGAGTTACATACCCAAGAGCTCCTGGGCTAAAAGATAGATTATACGAATTCTATTTATTAAAACGGGGTAGTTAATAAAGTAATACTCATCGGTTGGTTTATAGGTATGCATATGAATACCAGAAGTAAACAAGATTGATGGTATGCCAGCTTTAGAGAGGTTGTAGTGATCTCCTGTCTTAAAGAAAATTTCATAGAAAGTAGAACTTCCGTAAAAGGAGTGATCTATATCTATCTCTAAATTTTCAAATTTATTCAAGTGATCTAATCTCTTTTTAATCTCTTTACTTATTCGAGAATCTGACACATATAGAAGATAGTTTTCTTTATTTCCAGGTGGAGCAAAAGTACATCCTATTTGATCTAGATTAATATTATACTTTATTTTAGAGACAGGAACTTTTAGATGCTTTGCAAAATATGCCGAACCTGCTAAACTGCTCTCTTTTGCATCGAATAGAGCAAAAATAATATTAGTCTTTGGCCCTTCTCTGTTAAGTCTCATTTGTGAAAACCATTTTGCAATAGTTAATAG
The DNA here is from genome assembly GCA_964532375.1 of uncultured Muribaculaceae bacterium. GTDB lineage: Bacteria > Bacteroidota > Bacteroidia > Bacteroidales > UBA932 > Bact-08. Next base: position 2,222 of record CAZHHY010000025.1, on the reverse strand, counting down.
AGCTGTAACACCAGAGGCGTTATCGTCTGCACCATTATATATTTTACCACCAAGCATGCCTAGATGGTCGTAATGAGCAGATATTATAATGTAATTATCTGTGTAGTATAGCGAGGGCAAAACTCCAATAATGTTTCTTCCTATAACGGTATCGCCCGGAACCATAAAGCTCTGAGTAAAAGTGGAGCTGTAGAAAGGAATCATTCCCATCTCAGAAATAGTATTTCTAAGAAAAGACGATACTATGAGGTTGCCCGGAGTGCCGGTGAGCCTTCCTTTGGTAAGATCATTTGAGATAAAAGAGAGAGTGCTCTCTATTTTTGCCGTGTCTACTTTAGAACTATATTTTGTAACTGCCTCAAATTCAGTGTGAGTATTATTGTTCCCAGATATGATTGATAAGACAAATAGCGTTGCAGTAAATAAAAACATCTATATTTATTTATATTTGTCAAAAATAGGTGTTTTAGAAACAATAATGAAAAAGAAAAATAGATTTCTCAAGCTTATACGTGTAATATTTCTATATATACCACTTGGCTTCATTTTGCTATCGACTTTATGGATAACTATATTAAAGTGGTTACCAGTATGGTATACTCCATTAATGGCAATTAGATCTATCGAATACTCTGCAGATGATACTTTTAAAACCCATAAAAAATGGGTGCCGTTAAATAATATATCAAAAAACATGGCTATGGCGGTGATTGCATCTGAAGACAATCTTTTTGACCAGCATAAAGGTTTCGATTGGGTAGAGATTGACAAAGCTCTTGACGCTAGCAAGCAGGGGAAGAGATTACGTGGAGCAAGTACAATTTCTCAACAAACTGCCAAAAACGTATTTTTAGTCCCCTCTAGATCTTGGGTTCGAAAGGGGTTCGAAACATGGTTTACACTAGGAATAGAGCTCATATGGGGAAAAGAGAGAATAATGGAAGTATATCTTAATGTTGCCGAGATGGGCAAGGGTATTTATGGTGCAGAGGCTGCAGCAAAACAATTGTTTGGTAAATCGGCACAAAAATTGACATCTAGAGAGTGTGCTCTTATTGCCGCAACTTTACCAAACCCTCTTAAGCGAAAAGCGAATAACCCAAGCCCTTATATTAGTTCTAGAGCAGATCAGATTCAGAGTTTAATGACAAAAATAGCTCAACCTCAATGGTTGAAAAAATAAAAATAGTAATTTAGTATCGATTTTATAATTATGATAGTTGTTGTGAAGAAGAAAATAATATTGCTTGTGGCATTATTATTAATGACATCGGTTTTGCTACTAGCTCAATATGACAAACAGCAGTTTTTCTTAAGAGGCAGGCAAGCACTAATTGAGGGTAAATATGGACAAGCAATTGAGCATTTTAATTTACTTACTAGGTTAGATACAACTCTTCACGAAGCTTATTTTTTTAGAGGTATTGCGAAATATAATTTAGGAGATTTCTATGGAGCTCAAACAGATTTCGATAAAACTATTTTTATTAATCCGTTATACACTCCAGCATATCATTACAGAGCCATAACTCACAGCCGTATTGGTAAATATGATTTGGCTCTAAGAGACTTGGAAGAAGCTGTGGATTTAAGGCCAGGCTATGCCGGTCTCTATTTTAGTAGGGGGGTTACCTATTTTCTCTCTCAACAGTTCGAGAAAGCAGTTGAAGATTTTAACAGATTTCTTAGAAGGGAACCTAAAGTTGCAGATGCCTACTTAAATAGGGGGGCTAGTTATCTCTTTTTAGGAGATACCCTTAAAGCAATTGGAGATTATGAAACAGCAATCTCTTTAAACAGGTTTGAACCAGAAGGGTATATAAGAAGATCTAGAATCTATATTATGCAAGAGAAGTATGATCTTGCAATCAAAGATTTAGATAATGCAATTGAACTAGACTCTGTAAATACTTTTGCTTTATTTAATCGTGCAATTGTTCGTTACGATAATAAAGAAATTATGGGTGCTTTAGAAGACCTAGAGACAGTTTTGAGGCTAGACCCTGGGAATGCTCTCACACTTTACAATAGGGCACTTATAAGAACTCAAATAGGAGACTATAACAATGCTATAGACGATTACGATAGAGTGCTTTCGATTAATCCAAACAATGTACTTGCATACTACAATAGAGCCTCGGTATTTATTCAATTGGGGCGCTTTAGAGATGCAATGGACGATTACTCTCAAGCAATTAATCTTTACCCCGATTTCGCAAATG
>CAZHHY010000024.1:0-15116 GCA_964532375.1 uncultured Muribaculaceae bacterium | reverse complement strand
AGATGGGCGGACTCGAACCGCCGTCCAAACAAACCATCCAAAAGCTTTCTACACGTTTATCCTCTCTACAATTTTCGATCTTGAACTGCCAAAAGGCAGGCTATTCAAAACTTATCCTTTATATCTTAAGGGGCTTTAAAGGCGTCCACCCCAGCATCCACTCTTGATATGATACCCCATGAGCCGAATACATAGAGGGCTAAAAGTTCGGCGGGATACTCGTTGCTACCGGCCTGGCCGGTGCAATAAAGCGATTAAGCTAAGCTTAATTACGCAGCGAGTGCATAGTTGTTGTTGCCAGTTATGGCTTGTACTCCGGGATTTACGAGCCGGGGATACAACGCTCGACGTGCTTACTTTCCGATTATGAATGCTGTCAAAACCAAAACATCCCCGAAAATTTGTACAAAAGTACTAAAAAATAATTGCAAAAACCGTGCTATTAATTTATCTATGCCAATTATTAGTATATCTATGCCAATTATTAGTATATCTATGCCAACTATTAGTTCATATAGTTTAAAAGAATCTTCCAGAGACCCTCTAGCAGTGAGTATAACCCCAAGACAATAATGACTATACCTGCAATGCGGTTTATTAAAAGAAGTTGTCTGAGCCTAAATTTTGTTCTGAAGATATTTATTGAAGTACTCAGAATAATCCACCAAGTCATAGCACCTATAAAAACTCCAACCAGTGCACTTATAATTACCCTCCAAGAAGAAGAACTATCTACTGCTAATCCAGTAAAAGCAAAAAGTCCTAGAATGAGAAATATTGCACCTGGGTTTGTTATAGTCATTATAAAGGCCGAGATAAAATCTTCGAATAGCTTTTTTCCGCCTTTATTTTGGCGGATCTGTTTTACTGGATTGGTTATAAATATTTTAAGACCTATTGCCATTACAATAAAACCACCAATTAAGAGAACTAAACTCCTGTTAGTATTTACAAAGTCTTGAATAAGAGCTAAGCTAAGAATAGCTAATGCTGCAAAAAAAGTATCGGTTAAAGAGGCTCCAAGGCCAGTTAAAATGCCAGATGTTCTCCCTTTACTAAGGGTCTTTTGAACACACATTACACCCAAAGGCCCAAGAGGAATAGAAGCTCCAATTCCTACAATAAAACCTTTTATTAAACTCTCTAACATAATGGCTTTAAATTAAAATTTAAACCTCAGCGACACTCCTGCATTAAACGGATTATTAAGCTGAGCAATTCCCTTCCCTAAGGTTTCAAAATAGAAAACATTGTAATTTATGTTAGTCATATTTTTCAAATATAGAGAAACTTCAAAAATAGGGAATTTAAATGAGACAGAGCCATTCAATACCAAATAGTAGTCTTGCACTACGTCGTTTTTCTCTGTCCAATATATTTTGCCTGCGCCTGTATATTGCAAGAAAGCATCTACTCCTGTCAAGAAGCTACCATTAATATCTTTTGACCATAATAGGCTTGCACTTGCGGTATTTCTAGGAACAAAGGGTACAAATTTATCTTTATAGTCGTTACGACCATCGCTGTAATTACTAAATTTAGAATAGGTGTAACCCCAGTTAAAGGAGGCAGAGAGTTCGGGAGTAAAAGTATATTTTATGCCGAGTTCTGCTCCTGTGCTGTAAGATTGTGCTGCATTACGAGCTATTCTTCCAAAACCAGTAGACCCTGCAAACTGCACTATTTGTTGATCTCTACTTTGAATATAGAAAACAGCACCACTAAGATTGATTTTATCTGGAATTAACTCGCCACTATAACCAAGCTCGTTGTTCCAGTTATATTCTGGTTTGTAAGAGATTGCTTTATTCACCTTTGCTTGCTCATCTTCTATGCCCCCTGGCTGGCCTGGCATACCTCCCATAAGCTTTTCTTGGATAAGATCTGAAAACATTTGGATATTATAGCCACCAGCTTTATAGCCACGTGCCGATGTAAAGAATAATTTGTTAGTCTCTCTAAATTCATAATTCAGAGCAATTTTAGGAAGGAAAACCCCAAAATGTTGTAATGTATTGCCTTCTATTAGTGCAGGAATACTCATAGCAATAGGCATTGGTGCAGGAGGCCTTTTAAAACTTAGATTAAGAGTAGTTGCACTATAATAATCCATTTTTTGCTCTTCATATTCATATCTAAGACCCAGCGTTAAAGAGAGACCATCAACAAATACCTTTCTAAGTGTGGTTTGATGGAAGAGCGCAAATCCATATGATTTTTGATCGAACACCTCTGGTATTTCCAACGCTTTATTTAGAACAGTCATTTGAAATGGCATCTGTCCAGTTTTAAAGAGCATATCAAAAGTTTTCTGAAAGAAACGATCCATTCCATCTACACCAAAAGTTACAGGAGCATCTGTCACATTACTTTGATGGAACAGCGAAGCACCCGAGACGAATTGATAATTTTTATTGTTTTCAGATTTAAAGATAGCTTCTTGGCTAAAGTTATTTTGCTTCTGCTTTTGATACATAGTATATATTGAAGCAGGGCTAAAATCTTGATCTAATCGCATTTGATCATTTAAGAACTGATACGAAGAGATTAAGCTTAATTTCCATTTAGGTGCTTTATATGTAAACTGCAAAGAGTTTGTACTTAAAAATCTCTTGTACGAGCTTGTATCATTGTAAGAGGGGGTGGCCGTCTTTTTTGTTGCTGGGTTATACTCGCCGTATGGGTATGCATTTTGATTCGTATTTTCGAGATGACTTCCTATCTCCATAATCCAGCGAGGAGAGAGAGTTAAATTGAAACGAAGTTTACCACCCGAAGAGTTCCCTTGGTCAGATTTTTCTCCCGTATACTCATTTGTGAAGAACCCATCTTGGTGAGAATAGAACCCTCCAAGCGAAATTGCAGCTTTATCACTAAAACGGTGGTTGGTATAAAATGCCCCTTTTGCCTGCCCATAGGTACCTCCAGTAAGTTCAAGCTGAGTAGTAGGTTCTGCAAATGGAGATCTAGACCGTATATGAATAATACCACCGAGTGCATTTCTTCCATAAAGAGTGCCCTGAGGGCCTCTCAAAACCTCTACTCTCTCTATATCTAAAAACTCAAAATCAAAGGCACTTTTATCTAAATATGGAACGTTATCGGAATACAGCCCTATTGAAGGAGAGGGACTAAACCTAGAGCCAATGCCCCTTATATAGACTGCCGAGGTTATTTTTGAGCCATAAGATGGAATGTACAAATTGGGTACTTCGTATGAGAGATCTTTTAGAGAACGAGTATCGGATTGCTTTACATACTCTTTTTCAAGTATTGAGGTAGATGCCGGTAACTGTTTTATAAAGTATGTCTCTTTTGGAGTTGATATAATTGCTGCCTGGTCTATTCTATATTTTAACGTAGAGTCGGCTAAATTGTTTTTACTGTTTTGGGCTATTGCCGGAATAAATGCAAAAAAGGCTGTCGCAAGAAGGACGGCCTTAAAATCTTTCGCTTCTTTTCTCATCTATGTATCTATTATATTGGAGCGCAAAAATAGTTAAAATTAAATAAACTTTAGTGATGGAGACTCAATAAATTCTCCTAACCCTAATTTACTCCACTTATTATCAATTGCTTCTATGGTCTCTTTAGCAGAGAGTGCCATGGTAGGCCACTCACGTACATTATGACCCTCTTTTTTGGTAGTGGAGTCCATTACTAGTTTGTCTTCTACAAAGTAAGAATCTCTTATAGGGTCGCAGTTGCTGCCCCATATCCATAATTGTGAGTAAAGATCTGTGATTTGAGAATCTACAATTACATTGATTTTTCCTTTTAATATCTCTTTAGAGTGAGTGAAAAATAGTGGAGTCTCTTCTTCTTTTTCGAAGGAGTGTACTTGATTACCGCTCTCTTCGGGGTGTTTAACTGTAGCATCGAACATTACCTTTCCACCATAACTAAATGCAGGTGCCGAATGGTCTAGAATATCTAAAGGGCCTCGGCTAAAATGGGTGTCTCTTTTAGCTTTGTAGTTTTTGTTTAAAGCATTAAGAACTTCATTGTGGTCTCTAATATCTATATCTTGATCTATTAAGATCATAATTTTATTAAACATCATTTGGCCTGCGCCCCATAATGCGTGAGCAACCTTTATTGCTTGGCCAGGATAACTCTTTTCTATTTTGACAATGGCAAGATTATGGCCAATACCCTCTTCTGGAAGGTGCAGGTCTAGAATCTCTGGTACCATTGTGAATTTTATTGGATTAAGAAAGATTTTCTCGGTTGCAATGGCAATATACTTGTCTTCTTGAGGTGGGATACCTACCAAAGTTGCTGGATATATAGCATCTTTTTTGTAAGAGATGCAGGTAATATGTAAAAGAGGGTACAAATCTGCCAAAGAGTAAAACCCAGTATGGTCTCCAAAAGGGCCTTCTGTTACAAGTGGCTCGTTCTTATTTATATAGCCTTCTATTATTATGTCGCAATCTATTGGAACTTGCAACGGTTGGGTTAGACAATCTGTAAGTAAAACAGGTTTGTCTCTAAGGAAGCCAGCCAAAAGATATTCGTCAATTCCATCGGGTAGGGGTGCTGTAGCTGCATAGGTGTAAACAGGGTCGCCTCCTAAAGCAATTGCTACTGGAAAATTGGTCTCTTGGTTAGAGGCAAAGTGCCGAGCTCCTGTTTTGTGCCTATGCCAATGCATTCCTGTTGTGCTCTCGCTAAAAACCTGCATTCTATACATACCTACATTTCTGCTCCCAGTTACTGGGTCTTTAGTATGTACCAATGGCAGGGTAATAAACTTACCCCCATCTTGAGGCCAACATTGTAATATAGGGAGCCTACTTAACTCTGCTTTATAAAGAACATTTTCTTGACAAGGAGCGTGCCCCTTGGTTCTCTTTGGGAGCCATTTTGCTGCATCTTTCAGGTGCGGGAGTAGTTTGAGCTTCTCCATAAATGAACCTCGCTCTTGCATGAGCTCTTTCAGGATGTTTTCAAAATAGTCGCTAACTTGATCAAAAGAATCTATGCCCAAAGCATATGCAATTCTTTTTTCTGAACCCATCATATTGGTAAGAACAGGAAAAGCGGTGCCAGTATTTTCGAAAAGAAGTGCCTTTCCGCCTCCTGGTTGTTTACTTATTCTATCTGTAACCTCGGCAATTTCTAAAACAGGATTGACATACTCTTTAATTCGAATAAGTTCACCTTTAGATTCTAGAAAATTGACATATTCTCTTAAACTCTTGTACATTATTTTCTACTAATTTTAACTCTTATTGCCAAGACTTTAAGCTTGTCTGCTAGATTCTTCTACAAGATACAGAATAGAAGAGAACTCCATTCCGCTATGATGTGACAGCCCTATTTCGCAAGTTCTGCTAGTAGCATAACCTTCTGAACATCCTTCACTCTGAGAAGCGAGGTTCCTTAATCCATGTTTATTTAATTCAGGAACAATAAACCCCCTGTCACCTGCAAAGCCGCAGCAATTACTGTCTATAATAACAACTTCTTGAGCGCATTGTTGTGCGATTTGATAAAGATGGTTCTCTACCTCCATTTTCTTTGCACTACATACTGCAAACACAGATATTTTCTTATCTAACTTCTTAATTTTAAGTTTATCCATTAAGAATTTGTTAATAAACTCTGCAGGTTCATATAATTTAATTCTCTCGCCAAAATTTGTTTGCATAGTATAAAGACATGGGCTCATATCGCATAAAATAGGAATCTTGCCACCATTAGAAGCCTTATAAAGAGCTTGTTCTAATTTGTTTGATGCCTCTTTGCCTGCCTCTACATATCCTTTACTAGAGAAAGCCATTCCACAGCATAAAGAGTTCACCTTTTCGGGATAAATAATAGTATATCCTGCTCTCTCTAAAAGAGTTTTAGTTATCTCTGTAATATTGGGTTCGTTAGCTTTTCCTTTTGATTGGCCCATACTGCGGGTTATGCATGAAGGAAAATAAACAACTTTTAAGTTATTATGTGATTCTGTTGCAATTTTATCTGAGATTTTAGGTGTGCCTTTAGGGAAGTACTCGTTCCATAATGGGATTAAACCACCCGATATTTTATGCATCCCACCAGAAACAGCTCCAAAAAATGTTTTGCCAGTAGCAAGCCTTAAATAGTATAGTGAGCTAAGGCCGAACCTCATTCCTGCAGTCACTTTATCCATATTTTTGGCAATTGATAGAGCAATTTTTTCTGATCTTGGGCTATGTCCTTCGTGTCTAAGTTCTTTTACTAATTTACCGGTATCTATATCTAGAGGACATTTAATATAGCACAATCCATCTGTTGCGCAGGTATCAAGCCCTGCATATTTATATAGCTTTTGAAGCTCGGCAAGCCTGTGGGCTTCCTCTCCAGTTTGCTTAAGTCTTTCAATTTCACGATAGACGGTAATTCTTTGCCTAGGAGAGAGAGTTAACCCTTCCGATACGCAAACACTTTCACAAAAGCCACACTCCATGCATCTATCTACACTCTCTCTTATAGATGGAATTGGTTTTAGGTTATTGATATGAGTATTGGGGTTGTCATTTATTAAAACACCAGGGTTTAGAATAGTTCTTGGGTCCATTATCTCTTTTATCTCTTTCATAATTGAGTAGGCTTTTGAGCCCCACTCGGTCTCTACAAAAGGAGCCATATTCCTACCTGTACCATGCTCGGCCTTTAAAGAGCCATCGTATTTATCTACAGTGAGAGTAATTATTTCTCGAATAAACTTATCGTATCGTTCAACCTCTTTTTGAGTCTGAAAATCTTGGGTGAATACAAAGTGAAGGTTACCATCTTTTGCATGGCCCCATATTGCAGCCTCGGTATATTTGTATTTTTCAATTAACTCTACTAGGTCGCTTGTTGCATTGGCAAGTTTTTCTATAGGAAAGCATAAATCCTCTATAAGAGGAGTGGTTCCAGATTTTCTCATCCCTGCAACTGTAGCAAAAATCTCTTTACGAATTTTCCAGAGTATTTTTTGTTGTGCTGGGTCTGTTGTAAATTCAATTGGGAGATCTGTTTCTATATGTTCAATGCTTTTAAGAATACCTGCTATCTGCTTATCAAGGTCTTCATTAGATTGAGCTGATGTCTCTACTAAAAGCGCTGTTGCTTTGCTTTGCAGAGTTTTTAAATAGGCAGGAACTCCCTTTACTGAATCTACCGATCTTAGAGCAGCTCTGTCCATTATTTCGGCTGCAGATACTTTCTGTTTCTTTAATTCAATAACTGCATTACAGGCACTTACAATGTCTGGAAAAATCATTAAAGCGAGTGCATTGTGAGGATTAACAGTTTCTGTATCTAGTGTCCTGTATGTGATGTCAGAGATAAAACCTAAAGTTCCCTCAGAACCAATTAATAGATGTTTAATAATATCAATACCATCGCTATAGTCTACTAATGAGTTTATTCCATAGCCAGTAGTATTCTTGATTCTATATTTATGTACAATTTTCTCTCTTAGCTCGGTATCTTCCTTAACTCTTATAGCCAGGTTTTCTAGCTTAGATAACATTTGAGAGTGTGTTTCTCTGAAAGAGTTGCAACTTTCTTGTGATGAAGTGTCTAAGATGGTTCCATCTGAAAGAACCATTCGAATATCACACACAGTGCTATATGTGTTTTCCATTATTCCGGAGTTCATCCCACTGGCATTGTTAGATGCAATACCTCCAATCATAGCACTATCTATAGATGCTGGGTCTGGCCCAATTTTTTTACCATACTTCTTAAGATAGAGGTTAGCTCTAACACCTATAACGCCTGCCTGAAGCTTTATCTTATTACCATTATCGTAAATCTCATGCTTTTTCCAGCCATGCGAAGCAATAACTATTACAGAATCGCTTATAGTCTGTCCAGAAAGAGATGTTCCAGCAGCTTTAAAAGTTATTGGGATAGAGTGTTCGTATGCTTTTTTAATTACATGCTGTAGCTCGGTTTCATTGTGAACCATTACAATTAGTTTGGGTATGAGCCTATAAAAGGAGGCATCTATTCCAAAGGCAAGAGTACTTAAAGAGTCGTGCAAGAGTCTTTCTTTAGGTATTTGTGACTGTAACTCTTTGTATAATTGAAGATATTTTCCGGTTATCATTTAATTAGCTTTAAAAGTTGAATTGTATTTATACTCTTAGCTATAATTATGCCATCTCTGTCTAGAAGATATGTTTGAGGTGTAAACTCAGTTTCAAAAATTTCATGCAGAGGAGTTTGAGGATTAATACCCGGGTAGAGAATTTTCCAAGGAGCTTTCTCTTCCTTAATATACTTTCTTAGCTTGGTAACATCTGTTCCGGTATATATTGCAATAACGTTTACTTCTTGTTTTTTAAGATTTTTGAATATCTTTTTAAGTTCAAACGAAAATGGCTTGCAAACAGAGCAATCTGGGTTAAAGAAATAGAGGTATGTATATTTAGATTTTTGCGGGCTTAAAGTTGTTTTATGGCCTTTGGGAAAGAGGATATTGGGAGTTGTGAAGAGAGTGGGAGAGGGTAGCTTTGCTCCAGGAGAGTTGCTATTAATTCTTGCTATTTTAGCAGGGATTCTCGTATTAATAAACCAATCGTTGAACCACAGGTTTTTATAGGGCAGAATGTAATTATTGGCTAAGAAAACTGCGCTAGCTTTCATATACTGCTCTTCTTGCCCAGAGAGATTTTCAAAGAGTAGATAGAAAACAGCATTATACATATCTAGATTTTCGTTAGACAAACGGTTAAAAAGAGGTTCAAATGCTTCTTTGCGTTCTGTAGAGTCTTTGAAATCAAAAATTGAGAGATATTGGGCAATGAAGTTTTCGGCCAATGTATATGATTCAGAAATTGCTCTCTGTTCTTGGGTAAGTATCTCTTTAAGAGAATTATTGCTTAGATTTCTTCCTATTATTTTTTTATTTCTATCTAGTAAAAAAATTCGAGGAGTAACCAATACATTATATAATTTGTGAAAGTTGCTCTCTGCTAAAGGGTCGTATACAAAATGCCAATTGATTTGCTCATCTGAGCTAAAGTTGTTTTTCTTGAATTCATTTAAGCTACTGCTATCGCTTTGCGAGAATACAGCATAGACATCTAATGATAGATGACTGTAGGTTTTAATAATCTCTTTAAGCCCTGGTAGCCCCTCTTTGCATGCAGTGCAATTGTTGTCGAAAAAATAGATTACTGTATATCTTTTCTTGAGAGAGGTAAGTGGTAAAAAGCGGCCATCTGTTGTGTTAAGATTAAGTTCTGGAGCTTTCATACCAATGAGTGAGCTCTCATTAAATTCGGTGTAAAGTTTGAGAAGTTCAATTCCACCCTGGCCATACCAAGGTAGTAGTTCATTCAGAAAATAGTTCTTGGAGATATAAACTGCAATAGTTTCGTCTCCCATTATTCCAGAAGTGCTAAACTTGTTAAATAAATAACCAGCTATGTGTGATTTTACAATTAAATCATTTGAAAAAGCAATTGCGTAATTTACAGCCACTATTAGTGAATCTGTATTGCGAGGTGTAGAATCTATAAAGTTATCTATAGATTTGTAGAGGGTCTCTTCTTGGCTATGTATCTGCTCATTTTTCTCTTGTTGTGCAAATGCATTTATAGATACAAAAGAGAGAGAGAGAATTAATAAAATTATTGATTTACATATTCTTTTCATAATGATCAATAATGACTCCATCTACCATGAAAGGAGTTATATCTCCACCATTTACCAAAACATCTCTTACAACTGTAGATGTAATAAATGAGTATTCATGCCCCGACGGAATAAATACTGTAGTAATATTTGGAGACATTTTGCTGTTTGCCTGCGCTATAACTCGCTCTAATTCAAAATCGGTAGTAGTTCTTAGTCCTCTTATTATAAAGCGTGCACCTATTCGGTTGCAATAGTCTATAGTTAGGCCCGAGTAACTAGCTACTTCTACTCTATCTAACCCTTTTACAGATTCATTCATAATTTTAAGTCTCTCATCTGTAGTGAAGAGGCCACTTTTTTTAACATTATAACCCACAGCAACAACAATTTTATCAAAGAGTTTAAGGGCTGAGAGTAGCACATCTAGATGGCCTAATGTAAAAGGATCGAAAGAACCTGGAACAACAGCTATTTTCATAGTATTGTAAGTGTTTTTTAAATTGTTATTTCACATTCGAAAACAAATGTAGCTGGCCCTTTAAGCATTATATTGGTATATTTTCCATTCCCTTGATACTTAAAGTTTACTTCTAAACTACCACCGATTGCCTTTACTTTTGCTTTCACATTGGTAGGGAAGCAGTCTTCTTTACCAAATCTATTTTCGTAATTTTTAGTTAATAACCTATGATATGCAATTGCAGAGGCTGTAACGCCAGTACCGCATGCAAAAGTTTCATCTTCTACCCCTCTCTCATATGTTCTAATAGATAATTCTAAAGTACTCCCAGGTTCTAGCGATTGGCTCCAACCCGAAGAGTCTTTCCCCCAGTTGCCCTGAACAAAATTAACGTTTGTACCACCTGGGAAAACAGGATGGTTACGCCACAATTTTCCTTGGCCAAGAACGTCGTAGCCATGCAGGTCATCTACAAACATTACAAGATGAGGAGAGCCAGTATTGAGGAAGAAACTTTTTGGTGAATGTTCTTTAATTCCAGTTACATCTATCATCCCAATTTCTACTTCCGATGTTAGAGATGAATATTTTAATACTTTCCCAATGTGCTCACCATCTGCAGCGTCAAATTTGTAGCGTTTTATACCTAAGTGCGATGCAAAAGAAACAAGACACCTACCACCATTGCCGCACATTGTTCCAGGGAGCCCATCGGCATTGAAAAAAGCCATTGAAAAATCATATTTATTACTAGAGTTTAGATACATTAGCCCATCGGCACCTACTCCAAAACGCCTATCGCATAAAAGCTTAATTTGATCTGAAGTTAAATTGATGTTACCATCTCTATTATCAATAATAACAAAGTCATTTCCTGCACCTTGGTATTTACTTACTTTAATTTTCATAACTTAATAAAATATTATAGGTTGGTTTCTTGTGAAAATAAATTTAGCTCTCCTTTTTCATATGCTTTTTCATGATTAAGTAAAAAGCTTTTATTTTCTATTCCTATATTAAATCCGGTTAGTTTGTTGTTTGCACCTATAACTCTATGGCAAGGAATAATTATCAATAATGGATTGGTTCTGCAGGCCATCCCAACAGCTCGGCTTGCATCTTTATCTCCTATTTGCTTTGCAATATCGCCATATCTTTTTACATAGCCATATGGGATTTTCATAAGCTCTTCCCATACTTTAGATTGAAATTCTGTGCCAGTTGGCCTAATTGGAACATCAAAACTAGTTCTTTCGTTGTTAAAATACTCTTCCAGCTCTTTTTTTGCCTGTAAAAGTACCGGTGGATAACTAGTTTCTTCAATGGGGCTTGTATCATCTGTGCGCTCGACCGATAATAGATAGTCACTGTCAGATGTAAGGGTTAATTTGCCTACTGGGGAGTCCATTGTAATATAATATCTCTCCATCTCTTTTGATTTTTGTAACTCCTCTACCATTGCTTCTGCAACCTTAACAGAGGCGCCTTCTCCTCCTAATAATTGCCGTATCTTTTCATATTTGACAAACACACGCTCCCTTCTCTTTTTATTCATAAGAGATTTAATCTCTTTAGTTATATTTGAAGCAGTACAATCATGTTGGAGAAGCTCTTTTACCAGAGCTTCATTGAGGATTAGATTAACAAGGCTAACATATTTTACTTTTACAAGCCTTTTTGCAATTTGATAAGAGATCTCGTTTCCTCCATAACAAACAACTTGAGCAGAGTTAAGAAGCGCGGCCTCTAAACTTGCATTGTCAGATGCCAAGACAGTGACTTGCGCATGTTTCATGATTGGGAATGCTTCTCCAGGCAAATATTTAATATTGGTTCCTTTTAAATGCTTTTTATATGCTTCTTCAGAAATTGAAGGTGCAGCAGCAAGTAGGAAAATGTGATTAGGGAACTCTTGTTCTAACTTAACCATTCTGGGCATTAGGTAATTAATTTCCATTAGCCTACTACCTGGTAAGAGACCAATTATAGGTTGGTTGCCAATTCCAATGCGTTCTCTAAATTGTTGTTCGCTCTCTTGCTGGCATTTGTGTTGCATAATGGAATCTAGAAGTGGGTTTCCATTATATATAGCGTCTATGCCATGTTTTTTAAAGTAATCTATTTCAAAAGGGAATATAATAAACAATTTGTCTATATCTTTTTTGAGGTTTTTTATACGACTCTCTTTCCATGCCCAAACTTTTGGCGAGATATAATAAAAAGTTTTTAACCTTTTCTTTTTGGCAAATCGAGCTATTCTAAAGTTAAAGCCAGGATAATCTATTAGGATTACTACATCGGGATTGTATTCTATTAGATCTTTTTTGCAAAGCGAAAGGTTGGAGGTTATTTTTCGGAGAGAGCCAAGCACTTCAATAAAGCCCATTACTGCAGTCTCTCTATAATGTTTAACCATGGTGTCGCCAACTTCTTGCATGAGGTCTCCGCCCCAAAAACGGAATTGAGCGTTAGGGTCGGCAATTTTGAGCCCTTTCATGAGGTTAGATCCATGTAAATCTCCCGAGGTCTCTCCTGCAATAATGTAGTATTTCATGATTTCCCTTTGTTTTGAATTACAATGTTATAGTGACTATAGTTCCCAAATACTCTCTAGACGATTAAGTTCGTCGTAATCTGTAGTGTCTATTTTGTGAGGAACTATGCTAATGTAATTGTTTGCTACTAAATTATGGTCTGCCATATTATCAAGTGGCTCTATGTTTAAAAACTCACCTGTCATCCAAAAATAGGCAAAACCATATGGGTCTTTTCGTTCTTCAAATTCCTTTATCCATTTGCCGCTTCCTTGCTTAGCAAATTTCACCCCTTTAATCTCATTTACAGCTGCAGCAGGGAAATTAACATTTAGGTAGACATTGGGTTTTGGTGGATTTTTTAAAAAGTTATCGATTATTATTTTACCAAAATGGATTGTGGCTTCAAAGTTTGCTTTGGGGTCGTGTGAGGTCAAAGAGAAGCCTATAGATGGAATTCCATAAATAGTTCCCTCGGCAGCAGCACCAAGTGTACCAGAGTAAAGGGAGGCTATTGAAGCGTTGGAGCCATGATTGATGCCCGAGACTAGAATATCTGGAGCTTTATCTTGGAATATTTGATTCATAGCCATCTTTACACAATCTGCCGGAGTACCCGAACAGGCATATATTTTGAGACCTTCCTCTGATTTAAGTTCGGTGAGCCGGAGTGGTTTGCCAATTGTAAGAGCTGCAGACATTCCGCTTTGAGGTTCGAAAGGGGCAACAACAGTAACATGGCCATGTGGCCTCATCATTTCTGTTAAAATTCCAATACCTACAGATTTTACACCATCGTCATTTGTTATAAGGATTTTTCTCATCATTTTCAATAATTCTTGGTTTTATAATTCACAAAGCTAACATTTTTTGGCGGGATTTTTGCTTATTATACTGAGTTTAATTAGTGTAATTTTTTAAAAATTGTTAACTTTGCACTACTTTTTTTATAAGAAGAGAACATTTCAATAAGATATTTAAATTAAAATAGATTCGATATGAGTAAAATTAAAGTTGGTATTAATGGTTTCGGCCGTATTGGTCGTTTGGTTTTCCGTGCTGCGCAACAGAGAAGTGACATTCAGATTGTTGCAATTAACGACCTGATAGATGTAGAGTATATGGCATATATGTTAAAATACGATACGGTTCACGGTAAATTCGAAGGTACTGTAGATGTAAAGGACGGCATGCTTGTGGTTAATGGTTTCTCTGTAAGAGTAACTGCCCAAAGAAACCCTGCCGATATTAATTGGGGTGCAGTTGGTGCCGATTATGTAGTTGAATCTACAGGATTGTTCCTTACAAAAGAGCTATGTCAAGCCCACATAGTAGCAGGTGCTAAAAAAGTGCTTATGTCTGCTCCATCAAAAGATGATACTCCAATGTTTGTATATGGTGTGAATCATAAAAAGTATGCAGGCGAGCAATTCGCTTCTAATGCATCTTGTACTACTAACTGCTTAGCGCCTATTGTAAAGGTTCTTAACGAAAACTTTGGTATTATAGAGGGTCTTATGACTACAGTTCACTCGGTTACAAGTACTCAGAAAACTGTAGATTCCCCTTCTTCTAAGGATTGGAGAGGCGGCCGCGCAGCTAACTCTAACATTATTCCTTCTTCTACTGGTGCTGCTAAGGCAGTAGGTAAAGTTTTACCAGAGATGAATGGTAAACTAACTGGAATGTCTTTTAGGGTTCCAACTGCAAACGTTTCGGCAGTAGACCTTACTGTACGCCTAGAGAAAGCAACCTCTTACGAAGAGATTAAGGCAGTTATGAAGAAAGCATCCGAAGGAGAACTTAAAGGAATCCTTGGATATACAGAAGATGCAGTTGTATCAAGCGACTTTATAACAGATCCACGTACTTCAATTTTTGATGCCGAGGCAGGTATTATGCTTAATCCACACTTTGTTAAAGTAGTTTCTTGGTATGACAATGAGTGGGGTTATTCAAATAAAGTTTTGGAAATGCTAGCTCATATGGCTACTGTTAAGTAGATCTTTACTACATTATAAATGAGAGGGTGTCAAAATCTATGATTTATGACATCCTCTTAATTTTTGTATATATATTTGTACTTTAAACTTGTACTATGGGAATTCGTAAAAAAATCTCGTTAGGTTTTGTTGTTATTGGTTCTATTCTGTTTATATCTAGCATAATTGCAGTTTTTGAATTCAGTAGAATGAAAAGCTCGGTTACCGAGCTCATGACAG
Organism: uncultured Muribaculaceae bacterium; assembly: GCA_964532375.1. Taxonomy (GTDB): domain Bacteria; phylum Bacteroidota; class Bacteroidia; order Bacteroidales; family UBA932; genus Bact-08. The sequence continues at coordinate 285 of CAZHHY010000024.1, read as the reverse complement.
CAAATATTAATAGCATCAATACCTCTAGGATGCTAATGGAGCTTACAGATGAATATAACCTTATCTTAATAAGTAGAGTAATTATAGACTCTTCTATTACTTCTGCCGAAATTCTATATGACGATAGATTCGATAGCTATATAGCAAGCATTAAAGATCATTTTTACTCCGAAAAAGAGGTTGCCATAGCAGACTCCCTTGCCTTGTCATACTCTAAATACCTTTCAGTAATTAGTAATTCAAGGGGAATAATGTCTGAGAGCATAGAGAAAAGGAAAGAGTGGT
>CAZHHY010000023.1:0-15553 GCA_964532375.1 uncultured Muribaculaceae bacterium | reverse complement strand
CAGATAAATTAATCAATGATAATGAGGTTGATGCTGTTTACATAGCTACCCCCCCCAGATACACATATGTACTATCTATTGAGAATCCTAAAAACATACAGCTTTATCATGTTCAAAATATGAAAAAACAACTTTTTGGCGAAGATTATGTCCATCCTTCAAGTGGTTACACTGCCATTCATACTAGTTGGGTGATGGATAAAATACTAGGTAAGATAGTAACCTAAAAGTGAAAATTTTAATTCATTGACACAAGTTGGCAAAACGGCATGGTAGCTTTGTATTGTAATTAAAAAATATGAAGTCATGAATGCTACAGATTTTAACCATCTCTTTTTTGTTTTGTTAAACAGTAAGGAAAATATGCCAGAAGAGGCTTTGGATTTTGATGGTAATAGAGATCTTTTGATTTCTACCTTTACTCCTGAAACTGATTCTCGTTTTGTTGTTAATTTTTAAAAACTATTTGTTATCATTTAATATACTAGCTGTTTTATAACTCTTTTTTGTCTATTTTTGGATTAATAAGTGAATTATGACAAAAAAAGCAATAGTAGTAGGGGCAACCTCTGGAATGGGAAGAGCCCTGGCAGAGCTTCTTGTGCAAAAGGGCTATGTTGTAGGGATTACTGGTAGAAGAGACCATTTATTAGAAGAAATAAAAGGAAGTAAGCCTGAATCTTACATATCTAAGCAGTTCGATATAGACAATTATGATGCTGTGAACTCTAATTTAGACGAATTGAGCGATTTGTTAGGAGGGATAGACCTATTGGTGTTAAGCTCTGGAACTGGGAAAAGGAATCCAGAATTAAAAATTGATTATGAAACAGATGTAGTTAAAACCAATGTTTTAGGTTTTGTAGCTGTTATAAATTGGGCTTATAAATATTTCGAAGGCCAAGGTAACGGTTCAATTGCTGCAATTAGCTCAATAGCGGGAATCAGAGGGTTCTCTGTATCTCCATCATATTCTGGATCTAAAGCATATCAAATGAGATATTTAGAAGCTTTAAGGCAAAAGTCAAAAACTTCGGGAAATTATATTTCAGTTACAGATATTAGGGCTGGTTTTGTAGATACCGCTATGGGCAATGGCCCTGGTTCGTTTTGGATTTCATCGCCAGAAAAGGCTGCGAAACAGATCTTAAATGCAATAGAAAGAAAAAAATCTACAGTTTATATTACCAAAAGATGGTTTTTCATTGGCTGGCTATTGAGAATGTTTCCAAACTTTATATTTGAAAGAATAAAGATATAGCAAAAATAGATTAAAGAGTATAGAGAATAAAGGCATAATATCAAATTAGTTAGTATAGAATAATTAAGAATTTATAGAAAGATTAATAATAAAAAAGGTTGAAAAATTAATTTCAACCTTTTTCTTTTATCATATCAATTAAGACTTTGTTACTTTATAAGTGAGAGGCTACGTTTAACAAATTTATTTAACTCTTCGCCTTTAAGCATTCCGTTAGAGAGAAGTGCTAGGTCACATACCTGTTTTAGTAAATCGCTTTGCTTTGCAAATTCTATTACCTTCTCCTTTCTCTCTTGATTCAATGACTCTATCTCTTTCTCTAGAGAGGCTTTTTCATCTTTAGTTGTAATCTCTATCTCTTCTTCTTTCTTACCTTTAACCTTCTCTTCTAGCTCTTTAAGTTTTAATTGAGGAGCAGAAATCTTGTTTGATAACTCTTCAATTGTAGAACTAAGTTTTGCATCTTTCTCGGCTAAAATTTTCTTTATTACCGGGTGATTGTTGTTAACAATAAGATTATAAGATTCAGGTAATGAGCCATAAAAATTCATTCCACCACCCATAGCAGACATTTCGCGATAGCGTCTCATAAATTCAGATTGAGTTATTAGTACTGCACTCTCTTGCTCTCCTAAATTTTCTACACTCACAGAGTAATGAGGCCCAGAAGGAAGTATAGATTCAAATGCAGTTGAGATATCGTCTATCTCACCTTCTTTTAGATTTGGCTTAGACATCTCTTCTTTTGAAATAAGAGTATCAATATAGCCTGCATCTACTCTAGTAAAAGTGCTATCTGTAAACTTAGATTCAAGAAGATTCACAAAATGAGAATCTAGTTGATTATCAAGTAAAAGCACGTCGTATCCTCGGTTTTTAGCACTTTCAATATAAGAGTATTGTTCCTCTTTATTTGTTGAGTATAGATATACTAGTTTGTTGTTCTTGTCTTTTTGATTACTCTCTATTAGTGCTTTGTACTCGTCGAAGCTAAAGTATTTGTTATCGGTATTTTTAAGAAGAGTGAATTTTTGAGCTTTGTCATAAAACTTTTCATCTGAAAGCATTCCGTACTCAATAAATAATTTAAGGTTATCCCATTTTTCTTCGAGTTTTGGACGTTCGTTTTTAAATAACTCCTCTAACCTATCTGCAACTTTTTTGGTAATATGGCTAGAGATCTTCTTTACGTTTGAATCTGATTGAAGATAGCTTCTAGATACATTTAAAGGTATATCGGGTGAATCTAAAACTCCATGCATTAGGGTTAGAAAGTCTGGCACAATGTTCTCTACAGAATCGGTAACAAATACTTGATTACTGTAAAGTTGGATTTTATTTCTAGAAATCTCTACATTATCTTTAATTTTAGGGAAATAAAGTACTCCAGTTAAAGTAAATGGGTAATCTACATTAAGATGGATATAGAAAAGTGGATCTTCTAGAGCAGGATAAAGTTTTCTATAAAACTCCATATACTCCTCTTCTTTAAGATCGGCAGGCTTTTTTGTCCAAAGTGGGTTAGGATCATTTATGATGTTATCCTCTTCAGTCTCAATTTCCTTACCCTCTTTCCACTCTTTTTTCTTACCAAATGCAACCTCTACTGGTAGAAACTTACAGTATTTATTTAGTAGGTAATTAATTTTATCATCTTGGGCATACTCTTTAGATTCATCGTCTAAATGTAAAATTACATCGGTTCCAACTGTTTTTCTTTTGCCCTTGGTTATCTGATATTCAGGGTCGCCTTCGCAACTCCACTTTACGGGAGTAGCGCCTTCTTTCCATGATAAAGTTTGAATCTCTACCTTTTTAGAGACCATAAAAGAGGAGTAGAACCCTAGGCCAAAATGCCCTATAATACTGCCTAGTTGGTCTTTATACTTATCTAAAAATTCGCCAGCGCTTGAAAAGGCAATTTGATTAATATATTTTTGAACCTCTTCTTCAGTCATTCCAATACCATTATCACTAATTGTAATAATACCCTTTTTTGGATCGGATGTTACTGTAACTCTAGGCTGTTTAAGCTCTTCTTTAATCTCTCCCGATCTAGCAAGAGCTTTAATCTTTTGAGTAGCGTCTACTGCATTTGAGACTAGCTCCCTAAGGAATATCTCGTGATCTGAATAAAGAAATTTCTTAATAATTGGGAAAATGTTCTCTGTAGTTACTCCAATTGTTCCTTTTTGCATAGTTATCTTATTTTAATAATTTTCTAGTCATAAGAAACTCAAAAGGTGTACCAAAGGAAAATGATGTCATTAAATATGACAAATAGGCAGAAGTGTATGGATAGTATGGAAAATAGAGCTAATCAGCCTTTGATTTAGATTAGTCTATTTGCAAACCATTATGTCAAGAATCATATCGTCTGTATTCTGCATACCTAAAGAGCCAATTCTGCCTAAATTTTGAATGGTCTTCTCAATATTTTCTTCAATGATTCCATCGTTTTCAGAGATACAAATATTTTCTAGAGCTAAGACAGAAGATTGAACAGCAGAGGATACTCCAGATGCTACTTTGAGTGCGCATCCAACTTTTGCTCCATCGCATACCATTCCAGTTATATTTCCAATCATATTTTTGATTGCATAACCCATTTGGTCTAGGTTCCCTCCTTTTAGATAAACAATACCACAAGAGGCTCCTGTAGAAGCTATCACACATCCACATAGAGCAGATAACTTGCCTAGGTAACCTTTTATGTGGATTGCAACTAAATGACTCAGGACGAGTGCCCTAGTTAGTGCTTCTTCGCTAGCTCCTAATTTTTCTGCAAATGCAATAACCGGAATAGTAACTGTTATTCCTTGGTTTCCACTTCCAGAATTACTCATTGCAGGAAGAGTACTGCCTGCCATTCTAGCATCGGAAGCAGCAGCTGTTAGTGCCATAGAGTAGGAGAGAAGTCCCTCGCCAAAGGTATCGGCATTATTGCTGTTTTTTATTGTCTTACCTACTCTTAGCCCATAGTCATTAGTAAGCCCCTCTATTGCAAGTGCTTTATTTAATGTCACTGAATCTAAAATGAATAGAATATCTGCAATAGGTACTGTTGTAGCAAAATCATGGATAGTTTTCATATCCAACTTATAATCTAATATCCCTTTTGAGTTGTTGTTGTCTTTATTATTATTTAAATCGTCACCGGTTTGAAATATGATTTCTCCATTTAAACTAACTGTAGTTATGTTGTCGTGGTTGTCTTCGATATTTGCTGTGGCAGTGTGGTTTTTAGAAATACATGTTGCAGAAACATACAGTTTTTTGGAAGTAGAGGCCAGGTTTACAGATACTCTATTATCTGTTAGCATCTGTTTTGCTTCTAATATTGATTCATCGCTCAAATCTTTCAACACTTCTAGTTTGTATTCCGATTTTCCACAGGTGTCTCCTAATGCTGCTGCAATATGTAACCCAACCATTCCTGTGCCCGGTACACCAACTCCCATCCCATTTTTTAAAATGTTTGCACTTACACAAACATCAATCCTATTTACGACTTCGCCTTTAGATTTTATAATTTCGGCTGCTTTTGCTACTGCTAGGGCTACTGCAATTGGTTCTGTGCAGCCTAGTGCTGGTTTTACTTCATTCTTTAAAAGTTCAAGTAATTCCAACTCTCTCTCTCTTGTCATTTTCTATTTTTATTAAAAAAGTTTATAATCGAATTGATTAGATCATCTATACTAGATTGGTCTTTAATAGTCTCTATTGGAAATCCTAATATTACAGTGTTGTAGGTAGATTTATGGGCTATTGCTGCCGAGATATTATTATCGGCATACCTCAGTATTGTCCAAGTATTTGCTCCAACAGGCTCAATACCATCGGGAGATTCTGCCGAGTAGACTACGCTGTTTGGTTTAATATAAAAACTGTAATTATTATAGAAATCATATGGATTTTGAGCTGCCTTAACCTCTCCTGTACTACTTGCTTGGTTAGTTCTCCACTCATATTTAAGGATATTCTTAGCAAAGTTTTGTGCTAAAGTATCTTTTATATAGCTATCCCAAAGGTCTGTAGCTACATTAGCTCCAGATATCAAAATATTTCCTCCATTTTGAGAATAGGCTGTAATATAATCTCTTAGATATTGAGGGAATGTATTGAATTTAATCCCTGATATTCCTCTACCTATCTTAGTTTGAATCTGTTTACCTAAAATAAGATCTAAAATATCAAAATCATAATTCTGACTAGTCTCTAATTTGAGTGCATCTCGGCTCTTAGAGATAAATGAGTACCCTTGTTTTGCAAATGCTTTTCCGTGAATATAAGGGTAGTCAAAACTATTCCCAGCTATCATTTGAGTTTCATAATTTGCGTAAGATGCGCCAAATCCGGGTGAGTCATCGTCCATCCATGGAATTTCACGTCTATATTCATATTGGCTGCCTATATAGGAAATATCATAAAGATATGGAACTCCATTATCTACGTAATCAAAGAAGCCTGCATAGGAAGTATCTGCCGAGGCAAATGAAGCGGGAGCCGCTATTCTATCAAATCCATTTACTATTAAAACTCGGCCTTTTTCATTTGGAGATTTATAAACCGAGAGTATTTCAGATGGGAAACTCTCTCCACCATCGTTAATAGCTGCGATTTTAAAGCTGTATATTTTGCCTGTCTCAATAGTTAGCTCATAATTTGGATTAGTAGAGATTGTCCCATTATCGAATCCTTTGCCGTCTATTCTAGTATAAACGATATATTTACTAGCAGAGGCTGTTGGTTCTAAGCTATCTATGGTCTCTTTCCAGTTAAGAGTTACTTTATTTCCCTCTAATGAACTGGAGAAAGATTTAATGGGTAGAGGTTGAACTACGTATGGCAATCCAGATTGCTGGCTTAAGAATTTGAGTATTCCTTTATAAATAGCACGGCTCACATCAAATCTAAATTGAGGTTCTAGGCCATATCTCTGATCGGCAAAAGTTTGTTGAGAAAGTAGTTCTAGCAACATAGTTGGTACCTTAGGAGCTCTAGATTCGGAGTATGATTTATCCCATATTCCCCTTCTTTTCCAAATTGGATCGTATAGAGCTTTAACATCGCTAACAATCTCTGACTGAATAATATCTGTAAGATATCTACTGTGAAAACGAAGAGAACCATCGGGAAAAACATCAGATCCATTTGAGTAACGGGTGTAAATACCTAATGTGCCAATGATTGAATCATTTAAAGTTGTTCCAGCATCGGAATGGAATGCAAATGCAAGATCTAAGGGTACGTTATAACCTTTTTCTTGAGGGTTTTTTGTAGAGCCTCCACTAAGTACATTAACCCATTTACCTCTAGACATATAATCGTCATTATAGTCATTTGCATTATTGTTTGGGGAGTATATTGTGTCGTTAAAACCTGCCCATTGTAGCCAGTACCTAGCTGCCTCTGTAAATCTGGGATAATGACTAATTTCTGGATTAGTTTTAAATGGAATTGCAAACTTTTGAATAGGCTCTGTAGATGAGCTTTTTCTATTTAACTCAGACCCCTCTTGAGAAGGTGCTCTGGCAATATTTCCCATTCCTCCTCCAAATTTGACTGCGTCTGCCGAAACTATTTCGTCTTTATTCCCTGTTAAATTTGTGAGTTCAACTCTGTAGTCATTCTTTTTATCTGAAGTGAAATGAAAGGTGCCTAGGTAGATCCAAGTTCCTCCACCCATGCTTTGATTGACGGTAAAATAGCTTTCTCCTGCAGAGTGAACTACTTTATACTTTGCACTTTTGGTGCTATTAGGCACAGAGTGATAAGAGATATAAACAGCATAATTACCTGTTTTCGAGATGCTAGGTCTCCATATAGCTATGCTCTGTTCTCCTTTTTTTATACTTTTTACTACTCTAGCAGTTCCCATTGAAAACGGATTTTCCCCTGATAGATAGTACTCTTTAGGGTTTGTGAAACCAGGCGAATTTGAGTCTTGCCACTTTTCATCTCCTTGAGCTTCAACATAACCAGATTTATAGAGGTCATTATCACTTATAAACTCATCTGTTTGAAAATCTCTCTCGCGAGGTAGAAAAACAGATGCACCTGCATTTTCTAGCATGGGAACCAAAAATGGCAATACATAAGATTGGGTGTATAAGTCTTCTACAGTCTGAAAAATTCGTGCCCGCTGCCATTCCCACCTAAGTAGTTTTTGCTCGTAATAATAACCATGGCTTTGCCAAACAGCAAGGTTTCTGCTATTGAGACCTTTACTTACTTGATATGGCTTAGAGTTGTTGGTTGTAATATTATTGGTTTCTACTTTCTTTCTATTACGTTTACTCGGTTTTTTTTTCACAAGGGATAGAGAGCCTGTACTATTATATATAGGAGGAACTAGCTCTTCTATTGCAGAGCCATTTGTAATAACTCTTATTTTTAGATTTTTATACTCATTAGGAACGATCTCTTTTGCTACTCGATAGATATAGCTTACATCATTCTCTCTAAAGGGATATTCGGCCAATGAGTTACTAAAATAAAAAAGAATATCTGTATTGTAAGTAAAAACTGAATCTATTTTGATTCTACCACTAACAAAAGCTTTGGGTTTAAAGTGCTTTTGCAAGGAATCTGCTAAAGGTGTGAAGATGTCTCTGTTTACCCTTTGACCATATAAAAATGGTGAGATAAAGAGAGATATAAATAGAAAAAACAGAACTGATTTCTTTTTAAACATAATTATATAGAATATCTTTTATGGATTGCAAAAATAGTTAATTAACTTTGTATATCTAAACTTGGGTAATAAATATCTCTATGAAAGTATCAAAAGTAAACTTGGCGCACTTGCCCACCCCTATTAAAAAAGCTCGTTTTTTATCAAACGAATTAGGTGTTAACATCTACTTCAAAAGAGACGATCTTACAGGTACAGAAATATCTGGAAATAAAATAAGAAAACTCGAATATACTTTTAAACTTCTTATGGACCAAGGTTACACAACTGTGGTCACTACTGGAGGTATTCAATCTAATCACTGTAGAGCTACAGTAGCAGCAGCTACAATGCTTGGTATCAAAACAATATTGCTTTTAAGAATAAGTGAAGAACCAAAAATAGAGGGCAATTTTTTTTTAGACAAGTTATTTGGTGCAGAGATCAGATATTGTACTCCACAAGAGTATAGAAGTTCACGCAATGAAATGATGGCCAAAATTGCTAATGAACAAGCAGAACAAGGCAATAAATGCTTTGTAATCCCAGAAGGCGCTTCATTTGGAATTGGTTCAATGGGATATTTTGAAGCCATGGAGGAAATTGTTGGTCAAGAAAGGCAACTAGGAATTACATTTGATACAATTGTTCTTGCAGTAGGGTCGGGCGGGACCTATTCTGGCCTCTATTTAGCCAATAAATATCATGCTTTAAATAAACGAGTTATAGGGTTTGCTGTGTGCGACGATTCAACTTATTTCGTTAATCATATAAACAACATTAATAAAGAAGCGCTGCAGTTTTTAGATAGAGATCTTGGTTTAGATACTCATGATATTGAGATAAATGACAAGTATACAGGTATAGGATCTGCTTTAAGTACAAAAGAGGAGCTAGATTTTATAAAGTTTGTAGCATCAAACGAAGCAACAATTTTAGACCCTGTTTACACTGCAAAAGCAATGTTTGGGCTTTTTAATGAAATAAAAGCTGGCAATTTAAAGAGTGCTGGTAATATATTGTTTATCCATACTGGCGGGCTCTTTGGTGTTTTCCCAAAACAAAATGAGTTTCAGTTTGATTAATATTTGAGAAATGCGAGCCGCGCACTAAATGACTGGCAAGATTGATAAATAAATGAGGCTCTCTATTATTTAGACAGCCTCATTCTTTATTAGCAGGAACTAACAATTAAGTATTAAGATTCCTTCATGTAGCTGTAGCGAATATCTGTAGGAGATATAAACGTCTCTTTAATTGTTCTTGGGCTTACCCATCTAATCAGATTGAACTCTCCACCTGCTTTATCGTTTGTTCCAGATGCACGAGAACCTCCAAAAGGTTGTTTTCCAACAACAGCACCAGTTGGTTTGTCATTTATGTAGAAATTGCCTGCTGCATAACGTAGTTTATTGCAAATAGCCTCTACTGCAACTCTATCTCTTCCAAACACTGCACCTGTTAGCCCATAAGGAGAGGTGTTGTCGCATAGCTCTAGAGTCTCTTCTAATTTGCTATCTGGATATACATATACGGTAAGAACAGGGCCAAAGATCTCTTCTTGAATTGTTTTAAATTTAGGATCTGTAGTTACAATAAGCGTAGGCTCTACGAAATAGCCTTTGCTATCGTCTAAGTTTCCACCGAATAGAATAGTGGCGTCTTTTGATTGTTTAGCGTAGTCTATATAAGACTTAATGTTATCAAATGAAGCTTTATCAATAACTGCATTAACAAAGTTAGAGTGGTCTGTTACAGGGCCCATTGTAACTGTTTCTTTGATTGCAAGTATCTCTTCTTTAAAGCTAGCCCATAGAGATTCAGGAATATACATTCTAGATGCTGCCGAACATTTTTGCCCTTGAAATTCATAAGCTCCACAAAATGCAGCAGTTGCAACTTCTTTGGGATTAGAAGAGGGATGAACAAAAATAAAGTCTTTGCCACCAGTCTCTCCAACCAGCCTTGGATATGATTTGTAGTTAGTTAAGTTCTCTGCAACATTTTGCCATAAAGTGTTGAATGTGCCATTAGATCCTGTAAAGTGAATGCCAGCTAAATCTTTCGATGCAAGTACATGTTTCCCAATTAACGCACCGCTTCCTGGTAAGAAATTGATTACCCCGGCAGGAACGCCAGCTTCAATAAATATTTTCATTAAGTAATAGTTTGAAAGGATTGCGGTTGTAGCAGGCTTCCAAACAGTTGTATTACCCATCATAGCTGGAGCCAAGTTAAGATTAGATGCAATTGCAGTAAAGTTAAATGGACTAAGAGCAAAAACAAACCCTTCTAAAGGTCTATATTCCATTCTGTTTAATTGACCAGGGAAAGAAGAGGGTTGGTTTTTATAAATGTCTGTAGCAAAAGCAACATTAAATCTGATAAAATCTGCAGTTTCGCAAATAGAATCAATTTCTGATTGATAAATATTCTTGCTCTGCCCCAACATTGTAGCAGCGCTTACTGTTGCTCTATACTTTATAGTTATAAGATCGGCTACTTTAAGCATAATTGTAGCTCTTGTAATCCAGCTTAGATTTGCCCATTCTTCATGAGCTGCCATTGCTGCTGCTATTGCGTCTTTAATCTCTTTTTCGCCTGCTTTGTGATAGGTTGCAAGCACATGTTTATGATTGTGAGGCATCACAACTTTTCCAGTGTCTCCAGTAAATACCTCTTTTCCGCCAATTATTAGAGGAATCTCTAATTGTATAGACGATTGTCTTTTAAGTTCGGCATCTAAAGCCACCCTTTCTGGGCTTCCTTTTAGATACTCTTTAATTGGCTCATTTTGTGGCGATGGGAAGTTATAAATAGAATTGTTCATAAATGGTTAACTTTAATAAATATTACACTTTTTACAAAAATATACAATTCATTTTACAAATAAAATTAAAATTTTGATGCAACATTTAATAAATGATTACGTTTAGTAAGTAGAAAGAATAACAATGAAGCTTAGTTTTAAATTATTTCAAAAAAACATAAGGGCAGAGCAAGAGAAAATCTATGATCAATGTCACAGAAAGCTATACTTCACGGCATTGAGGATTCTTAACAATCAATTTGAAGCCGAAGAGGTTATGCACGATACTTTATTAAAATACTTTTCTACAGAGAGTCAGTTCGATACGATTGGAGAGAGAGATAGTTGGATGAGTAGAGTTTGTATTAATATGGCAATTGATATAATAAGAAAAAGAAAAGTTGAAAATTCAAAATTAGAAATGGCAGAAGTAGAAGAGACGGTAGAAATTTTGTCAACAACCAAATACTATTTGCAACAATCAGAGGATGAGCAGATAAGCTTAAAGGGTGTAACGCCACAGATGATTAAAGAGGCAATGGGAACTCTATCGGATGGTTACAGAACTGTTCTATCTCTTTATCTTTTCGAAGGTTACGACTATGAAGAGATATCTAAGATTTTGGGCATTAAAGAGGTATCTGTCCGAACGCAATTTATCAGAGGCAAGGCTAACCTAATTGACAAGATTAATTGTTTAAAAGAGAGACAAAAGATTAATTATGGAACATATTAAAAATAAGATAGAAAAAAACAGGAGCCTATTTGAATCTAACTCGTTACCAAAGGGGCATAAAGAGCGTTTCTTTCAAAAAATGGAGAGCGAATGGGCTAATAAGGAGCTATTGAATAGCCAGAGAAAGCCTTCTAAAAGTAGGTTATATAAATATTATATAGCAGCTGCAATGGTTTTGGCAATTATCATTATCTCTCCTCTCTTTAAATCAAATAGCTCAAAGGATACCCAAGAGATTATTGTTAATAACTATGTTACAATTATAAATGAGAAGAGTGCAGTTATTTTATCAATGATTGAAACATTAGATCCTGTAAACAAAGAAATGATTATAAGTACTTTAGATCAATTGGTTTTTGAAGCCATACCATTTGGAGAACAATTACCACAGAATATTGACTCACAACAAAGAGATATATTAGAACAGAGCTATTATAACCCAAAAATAGAGGGAATGGAAAGGCTTAAAGGCTACGTTTCTCAACTTCTAGAGATTTAATAAAAAGGTACTTTTAAATAGATAAATTATTAACTTAAAAATAACCCAAAAGAGATGAAAAAAATTATATCAATTATTGTTTTAATGACTCTTATTCTTACTCTAGATGCTCAAACTGCAAAAAAGAGTTTTAACGTTACTGGCTACAATGGGATTAATGCTGGTGGAGTGTTTAATATTGAGCTTATAAAAAGTAGCAATGAAAGTGTTACAATAGAGACCGATTCTAAGATACTTGAATATGTAAATGTTAAAGTATCAAACAGTGGAGTTTTGGTGCTATCTCTAGATAGGTCAATACCTTCAAATTTTCAGAGAAACATGAAGCCTATATTAGTAATAATTAACATAAAAGAGCTGGTTTCTTTAAATCTTTCTGGTGCTTCTAGGCTTATTACCGATTTTCAGTTTTCTCCGCAAGATTTTAAAGCAAATCTGAGTGGCGCATCGAAAGTTTCGGGATTAAATATCAATACGACAAATATGAAGGTTGTACTCTCAGGAGCATCGGTATTTTCTATTACATGCAATGCTGCCAATGCCTCATATGATATTACTGGCGCTGCTAAAGTAAACATTAATCAAAATTGCGACAATTTAAAAATAGAAGGGAGTGGTGCTGCAAAAATTAACATAGAGGGGAGTGCACAACAGGCAATTATCTCTTTCTCTGGTGCAGTAAATGCAAACCTTAAAGGCAAGGGTAGTGATAAACTTAAGTTGGAGATGTCTGGTGCCTCTAACTTCAATTCATTAGATTTCCCTGTTAAAGAGATGGATATAAGGCTTTCGGGTGTTTCTAATGCTAAAGTTCATGTGACTCATCTTATTAACGTAGGAGCTTCTGGAGGTTCAAATATTAGATATAAAGGCAATTCACAAATTAAAGGCGTAGATATCAGTTCGGTATCTTCATTCCAAAAGATTAATTAAAAAAATATAACTCATTTTTACTATCTTTAAAAAAAAAAGAGAAAATGAGTTATAAAAATTTACATCAAGATGCTTTTGTGTTAGACTCACACTGCGATACTCCATTGGCTTTAATTAATGGGTCTGATTTGAGTAAGAGGCTACGCAAAGGTCATTTTGATTTTATTAGGATGAAAGAGGGTGGGCTAGATGCAGTATTTTTTGCCATTTACACTTCGGGTAATCTTGACCCCGATGCCGCCACCAGAAGAGCACTACAGTTAATTGCAAGAAGCTACGATGCTGTTGAGGCCAATAGTGATAAAGTTGCTTTTGCATTAGATGCTCAGGAAGCACTTGAGAATAAAAAAAATGGTCTTGGTTCAATATTTTTGGGCATGGAAAATGGCTCTCCAATTCAAAAAGACCTTAGTCTATTAAGATTGTTTTATGATATGGGAATTAGATATATGACTCTTTCTCATGCTAAAAACAATGATATTTGCGATTCATGTGCGCCTAAAGAAAAAAGGTGGAACGGTCTTAGCCCCTTTGGTATAGAGGTTGTTAAAGAGATGAATAATCTAGGTATGTTGGTAGATGTGTCGCATATATCAGATGAGTCGTTTTACGATGTTTTAAAATATTCTACAAAACCAGTTGTTGCAACACACTCTTGCTGCAGAGCCCTTACAAATCATCCTAGGAATATGCTTTTGAAGAGGCAGAAGAGAAGTTTAAGCGAAACCCTGTTAAACATAGAGAAGAATTTAGGGCAGCAGAAAAAGCGATGCATGATTTACCTAGGCCATCCTATACAGAGGTTGTAGATCATATAGACCATGTGGTTAATTTAGTGGGGGTTAGACATGTTGGGCTTGGTTCAGATTATGATGGCATAGAAGTGACACCAGTAGGTTTGGAAGGTGTAGATAAGCTTCCAATTATTACTAAAGAACTTAAAATAAGAGGTTACTCCGATGATGATATTAAATTAATTCTAGGTGGAAATTTTCTAAGACTTTTATAAAAAAATATGTCAAAAATTGCTTTAATTACAGGCGCTACTTCTGGAATAGGGAAAGCTGTAGCCATTGCTATTGCCAAAGAGGGCTTTAACATAATTATCACTGGTAGAAGAAAAGAGCTGTTAGATAGTGTTGCTAATAAAATCAAAGAAGATTTTAAAGTAGACGTTCTTCCTTTGTGCTTTGATTTAAGAGATTCATCTTTAGTAGAAAAGCATTTAGGGAAATTACCCCATAAATGGAAAAATATAGATGTTCTGGTTAACAATGCTGGCCTTGCTGTGGGAATGGACCCCATAGACAAAGGAACTTTAGATGATTGGGAAAGAATGATAGACACAAATATAAAAGGTCTATTATACGTTTCTCGCATTGTTTCTAAAGGGATGGTAGAGAGAGAGAGAGGCCATATTGTAAACATTGGATCTATTGCAGGTAAAGGTGTTTATCCAAATGGTAATGTTTATTGTGCAACAAAACATGCTGTAGATGCTTTGTCACGGGCAATGAGCCAAGATCTTTATAAATATAATATTAAAGTTTCACAGGTTTGCCCTGGATTGGCCGAGACTGAGTTTTCTAAGGTGAGGTTTAAAGGAGATAATGAACTAGCATCCAGTGTATACAAAGGCTATACTCCTCTTAAACCAGAAGATATTGCCAATGCTGTAATGTATATAGTTATGGTTCCGCCACATGTAAATATTGCCGACTTGGTTATAATGCCATCGGCTCAAGCTTCTTCTACTTTAGTTAAGAAAGATATTTAGTGAAGTTAAAACAGTGAGAAAAGGAGGGATAAGGCTAAAGCCATCCCTCTTTTTTTAATATTTTATCTATCTCATAAGCTATACCCTCTCTATCTCTATCGTTTCTATTAGAGAATATAAGATATAGTATTTTTTGTTCTGGATATCTTCCAGCATATATTTGAAAACCACCATTATCTCCTGTGTGGTATACTTTAGTAGGGTAATCTGGCCTTTGCTCTATAAACCAGCCATATCCATAAGAATTATATGGTATATCTTTGATTTCAATTTTAGGAGTATGAGCCTCAATCTTAGACTCTTGAGACATTAATATATTATCCCTTAATGCTTTTTCCCATTTCGTGAATTCTCTTACCGAGGTGTAGAGGCCACCATCTGCCTTGGTAGCAAAGAAAGACTCCTCTCCGTAATCGTATTCGTCGTATTTTTTAGTTTCATTATTATAAAGATAACCATGGGCCATATGTGGAATATATTTATCTGCCTCAAAATATGTAGCTTCGTTCATACCCGAAGGTGTGAAAATTCTTTCTCGCATAAATGAATCAAACTGTAAACCAGAAGCTCTTTCAATAATGGTATACATTAACTGAAATGTTGGATTCATATATTCATATGAGGTTCCTGGTTCAAAGTTGAGTTCTTTTAGCTGAGAGATGTATGCATAAGATTGAGTATCTATAGATGTTAGTACAAAATTACGATCTGTTCTATCACGGGAATCTGGAATGCCAGATGTATGGGATAGTAGATGACGTAATGTTATTTTTGTCATAAGAGGCGATTCGAATTCTGGGAACCATTTACTAACAGTATCATCAAGCGAGAGTTTACCTTCTTGGGCAAGCATAATTAAAGC